>JBFIEP010000419.1:0-3238 GCA_041603335.1 Elusimicrobiota bacterium
ATAAAGCGATCCGCGCAAAACTCCGGAAATCGCCTCTCCCAAGCCGACCTCATTATAATGCTTCGGCTGGTTCGCGGTATCAAACGCCGTAAATCCTGCGGCAAGGGCGCTTTTTACAAGTGCGGCCGTCGCATCTTTTTTCCAAGCGGTTCCATAGAGGAAAGAAGGCATAGACGAGACTACTAATTTATTTAGACTGGGCAGGATCCACGATCGGGCTTCCCGCGTGAATGCCGGCGGCCTGATCAATTGTATTGGCAACTCCGGAATTGAGTTCGATCTTGAGCTCATCTCCCGACTTGGCAACCGGAGCCGCAGCTTCCTCAAAACGTTGGGCCGTTCCGATTCCCGCACCCGTCGGCTTGCCGTCGCCATCGACCGCCGAGACTTCCACTCCGGGACCGGTATCGGGTATCTCTTCCTGCTTAACGGGTCCCCCGACATTTCGGGAATTGCCTCTCCCGATACGACTCTCATCGGAGGTCCCGCGCAGGACATCACGCCCGGCTCCGAGCTCGGGAACTCCGGGCAATCCTTCCCCGGCGGAATCCGCCGCGTGCATCATGCCGCCAAAACGACCGCCTTGGGCGGCCTGCCCCCCGCCGGTTTCCATGCGGGCCCCGGAGGTTCCTGAAACTTTTTCACTTTTCCATTCCGGTTGTTCGAGCCCGCGCCCCTTAGCCTCCGGCCACGGTTTCTTCACGCGACGGCGCGCGCGCGAAGGAGGAGGCGCCGGATCTTCCCCGTAGGAAGGCTCGTATTCGGTTTCTCCACTGACTGTATCGGGGGATTCCAAATAAATCTTTTGGAGACTCGACGCTGGTGAAGCTTGAGTTCGAGGCTGGGAGCCGTACGGATTTCCCCCATATCCCACAAATCCTGTGGTATCGGGCTTCTTGACCCGGTTAACGGGATCCGGAACAGGAGGATTGGCATTAAAGGCTTTCCCATCAATATCGGCAATGGTTGCCTGCGGGGATTTAGCAATCCAATAAACCGCTCCGATCGTGCCCGTGAAAATCAAAAAACCTATAAAAAATAACACTCCGACAACCTTGGAGGGAGATAAACCAACGGCCCATGCCAGCGTATTGACTACAACGCCCAAACGGTAGACGAGAGGACCAAATTGGCCGCCTCGCTCCGACGGCTCCCGCGCTTCTTCGGGCGGAGTCTCTGACATACCCATAGTCTGGAGCCGTTTGGCCGGATTCGCAAGGCCTTTTTTCTATTGAAAACGGCCGCTTCCGGACCTAAACTGGGGCATGCCTCGGCTCAGCCTGCTCCTTCTATTAATAGGACTCCTCGCTTCCCCCGCCACCGCCGAGGAAAAACCCGAACCCAAGGAAAAACCGCAAAAGCTTCTCGGCGTCCCCAATGAAGACGAGAGGGAAAAAAGAAAGGAAGTACTGAAAACTCTCGACGTCAAGATAAAGAAAATTTCCCAGGCCCACCTGACGTTCCTTCGCGCGCCGACGGCGCGGGAAAAAGTATCCGCAAGACAGGCCCTTGAAGGAGAACTCCTCGATTCGTTTGCGGCTGATTTTACCCGGCTTGGGGAGACGTCTAAAGACGGCGGGACCGGCGCCGGAGCCTATTCACCCGAGGCGATCCAGCCGATCGCACAAGCGGACAAGGCCAAGTACGGCGGACAGGAAGGAGGCCTTCTGCCGTGGGAATGGTCCCGGCAGGTCGAACGCGTCTACAAGGATCTAAAAAAGCCGCCGACGATCGAGACGTCCGATCAGCACCGTGAAAAAGTAGGCGGAGCGGTCAAGGATTGGTCTAAATTTGGACGCCCCCCCGAAGGAACCTCCATGAATGATCGTCTTGAGAAAAAAGACGATGCGATCGCCATGCTTCTCAATCCATTCGGGGAAAAGAAAGGTCCCGAGATTCTTACTGCCGGGATGCTCGGAAATGCGGGGACCTTTACCGATGCCGCAGGCATGAAGGTCAGCGACTTCAAACCGCAATTCGACCGCCGACTTACGCTTCCGGCGGACGCGATCCCCAAACCCAAGAACGGAAAGATCGCTCCGGATCTTGGCATCACCGCGACCGCCGATTGGCCCAGAACCGGCCTATCGGGCGCCCTCGTGACAGCGGGTTCCTATGTCCCTTTCATTGGAAAGGCATTTGAAAAACCCGTCACGTTCAGCCTAGGCAAGACGGCGTCTTTTACCGATGACAAGGGCCGTCAACTTTCCTCGGAGGACATCGCGACTGACTACCTCCTCACCTATGCACGGGAAAATCCGAAAGCGACGACAAAGGACGCCTTCTACGAGCTCATGAACGATTCCTACATCGGACGCGGGGCGATTGACGCGCCTCCGGGGAGCGGCTTTAATCCTTTGAATTGGGGCAATTGGCTTCGGGGCGGGAAGGCGATGCCCAACGAGGAATCAAAATTCGGACTTGGCGCGGAAAAATCACATCCTCTAACCGGAGTAAATATCGTCAACGGCACCTACCAATCCTGGGCAGATCTTAGCCATTGGGCGGAATCGGCGAATCAAACCGTCACCTATTCAAAAGGCGCCGCTGATTTCATGGCGACCACCTACGGAGGGCTTAAAGTCATGGGCATCTTTTCGGGCTCGGCCCCAACGGCGGCTCAATTAAAAGCCTCTTCAGACGGGGCGGCCTTCGCGGATCAAATCGAAACAATCATGGACGAAGAAGGCGTCGATCTCAGGCATGCCGTCCTGATCTACCGCAGCCGCCGGAATTGATCTCGGTCGTTGGTTCCATCTCCCCCAATTTCCTAGACTCCCCCTGGAACCCCATATGACAAATGCCTCTCCAGAATCTGACGTTTACGCTTTAGCCCCGGAAAAGCTCCACGAGATACACCGCCTGATGGTTCGCGCCCGTCTCTTAGAGGAGCGCCTTATCAAGATGAGCAAGGGCGGCGACGGCTATTTCTGGATCGGCGGACCGGGCGAAGAAGCGTTTAATATCCCGCTCGGCCTCATGATCAAGAAGGGAAAGGGACTCGATCATGATTACCTCCATTTTCATTACCGGTCTTCGGGAATTGCACTCGCGATGGGTATCCAACCCCTGGACTGCATGCGCCAAATGCGCAACACCGATCAAGACCGCTTTTCTAAAGGAAGGAACTTCATCGGTCATTTCGCCGCCTCGGAAATCAATCTCCTGCCGGTCTCCTCGACAATCGAAACCCAATACTCGACTGCCATCGGAACGGGGATCGCCCAAGCCCGGAGAG
>JBFIEP010000420.1:0-3231 GCA_041603335.1 Elusimicrobiota bacterium
ACGCGCCAAATTTCAGCACCCGTAATTCCCGCATCCGCCCGAATCAACCGGAGTAGGGAATCGTCGGTTCGTTCCACCGCTATTAAGATCCGTTTTCCTGCCAGCCGCGCGGCAACCTCCTCAGAGGGGAAAGGGCGCAGCGTTCTGATCGGGAGCAAACCGCAAGGGGCCAACCCCGCTTCGACCCAATCCCGCAGCTGAGCGGCGATCGTTCCACGGGCAATGACCACAGTGGAATCTCCCGGCCCCAGGATAGAACCGGCACCAATAGCACCGCGCAGCGACTCCTCCTTACGCGAAAGTTTTTCGATGCGGGCCTTCCGACGCGGAGCGTCATCTCCTTCGAGAGCGTTTGTGGAATGCTCCAGACCCGCCATGCCCGGAGCCGATCGCGGCGAAACCCCGTCATCGGTATCGGCATAACGGTCGAAAGGCGATCCATCGGCAGGGACCACCCATCTCCCGCGGTGCAGCGTTGCCGAAACTGCCGGCTCCACCATTGTTTCCCAACGGGACCGAAGGGCGGGTTCGATGACAAGCGTTACGCTTGTCTGATAAGACTCCGCCAAATCAAAAGCTTCTAGGCAGTACCGGTAAACTTCTACAACCGAGGCCGGCACCCGCACGATTCCGCCGTACGACTCGGGAGCTCCCGGCTCGGAAACAAGCAGCACAAACGGAACCTCTGCCGAGGCCGCCCATGCCGCTCCCGGAGCCCCTAAAAGTTCGCGCTCATCGGGGACCTCCGCAGCAGCTCGAATGCCTCCATAGCCCGCTCCTGCCGCCGAAAACGCGGCAGCGACCGCATCGCCCGCTTCCACAATCCGCATCTTCCTTCCGGGCAATGAGCCCAGCAGCTTACGGGCCTTAGACTCAGGGGCACCCGCCGACACCGCGAAATAACTACAACCAGATCCCATCAGTGCCGCCGCAATAGACATTTCACCATCCATCGCAACGAGAGGATCTTCACACCGTTGAGGCGGTGTGCCGACAACCGGCCAATTTGCCCGGGCGTATTCAAACCCTAATTCAAAATCACTGGCGGTTCCCGATCCGAAAGGTTCATGCCCCGCAAGCCTCAAGAGTGCACCCGCAGCCGCCGCATTGTAATCGGAAAAGCGATCGCGGGGTAATTCCCAACGATTGTCCTGCTGATGCAAACTCGAAGTATCAAGACGGAACACAAAGCCTTGCCCTTCTGATGTCCCGCAAGAAAAAACAAATCCCTCATCCGATTTCCATGCCCGGGCATGCAAACGCAAACGCGCAGCCGTCTTTACCAACCGTATCGCGAGTGCTTGAGAACCCGAACCTTCTATTCGAACGAGGAGCGGCTGCATTATTGGGAGGAACCACCCGGGCCTTGCCCCGGCCCGCCGGCTTCGGTACGGTCCCGTCCGGGGGCAGCGCCATAGCGGGCGACAATCGTCGATTTCATTCCACCCCGCGGTGTAAAAGAACCCGTCACCATCGCCCAATGCGGACGGGTAGCCTTAACGACGTCCTCAAGAATCCGGGGAACCGCGTTCTCGTAAAAGATTCCGATATTGCGGTACTGGAGGATATAGTGCTTTAGGGATTTCAACTCTAGGCAGTCGCGGTCGGGAAGATATTCAATCGTGATCGTTCCGAAATCGGGAAGCTTTGTCTTAGGACATATCGCCGTGTACTCCGGGATATCAATACGGATCTCGTATCGCTCATATTGATTCGGCCAGACGTCGATTGCCGGGAGTGTTGCCTTCTTCCCGGTCTCCGCGTGCAAAATAGTGTAGCCAAGCTGAGTGGCCTTAACTGCGTTCTTTTTTTTCTTCTTCATACCCGAAATCTCCTGTACGAATTGATAATGATCGCGATAGCACTGATAACGGCGCACGCCGCAGCGTACTCCGGTTTAAAGCCGGTTGAAAACCCGGGACGAAACGCTCCGGCAGCAATAGGGAGCAAGAGCACCGTTGGAACAAAAGACCACATCAAATTTTCCCGAATGACCGTTCGAATCTTTGTCGCAAGACGGATGGAGCGGGTCAGCCCTTTCAAATCACGGGTTTCAAGGACTAAATCGGCCGCTTCCGCAGCAAGGTCAAAATGCGGACGGGAATTCTGTCCGGAACCGCTTCGATACCGGGATTCAAGCGCCACTCCCAGATCGGCATGACTCAATGCGGGCGCGTCATGAACCCCCTCGCCCACCATCGCAACGCGCTTTCCGGAGGACTGAAGCTCTTGAACGATGCGGATTTTATCTTCTTCCTGGACCTCGGAATAAACCCTCTTGATCCCGACCTGGGATGCCGCATCGTGTACGGCGGCGTTTCGATCAGCCGAAGCGAGAACGACCTCCAATCCCAATAACTGCAAACTCTCGAGTTGGTCTTGAACATCTTCGCGCACGGGATCGGAAAAAAACAGCAGACCTGCTAATTTCCCTTCAATCGCCACGGCCAATAACGGTTCCACCCGCCGCTGGAGTGCGGCATAGACCTCTGCATCGGGCTCAATGGAATGATCCCGCAACCACGAGAGACTTCCTACTAGAACCCGCTTGCCGCCGACGCGCGCATCCGCACCGCGTCCAGGCTCGATTTCCACAGCCTCGATGTTCTCTGTCTTAAAATTTCCCTTTTCGGAACGAAGCGTCACAGCATAGGGATGGCCTGAACGCTCCCCTACCACAAACGCATAGGGCATGAGTTTCTCGGGAGTCCAGGCATCGAAACAAAGCGTCTCAATAAGGCGCGGTCGGCCTACGGTGAGAAACCCTGTTTTATTCACAATGATAACATCAGGACGATTGAGCGTCTGAAGAGCGGCCGAATTTCGAATACGCATTCCTAAACGCCCGGCCCGCCGGATTCCAAACGCAAGCGCCACAGGCGCCGCCCAACCTAAAGACCACGGACACGCGGCTGCCAGCATAAACGCAAACGCCGCCATTGCGTCAGGCAGGCGTGTCGCGCCTCCCTGCCAAGACCACATGAGAGCCGCGCATACCGCCGCGATCACAACCACCGGAACATAACTACGCGCCAACCGGTCGCCAAGATCCTCACTCGGTCCCTTTGAATCAAACCCTTCACTCACTAGGCTGACAAGCCGTACCAATTCCATCGCGGTCCGACCTTTTGTCACTTTAACAACGATATCCGCATCTTTATTAATCGCCCCGCCCAGCACCTTACTTCCGGGAGATTTCTCCAAAGATTCATCGGAACCCGTCCACAAGGA
>JBFIEP010000421.1:0-3227 GCA_041603335.1 Elusimicrobiota bacterium
ACCGGAGAGTCCGTTGGGACCTCCGATGACGACTTCAATTCCCTTTGCGCCGCTGTCGCGGACCTCGCGCAGTTTTTCGGCTAGTTCTGCAGAAGAGACGGCCTTGCCCCGCGGATCACAGACCCACAGGACCGTTTCCCCATAGTGCCCGCCCTCGGTTTTAAACGGACAGTAGCGGCTGATGCGGGTGCTGTACTCTTCGTAAAGTTCGCCTGCACCGGGGAGGCGAAACGCCTTGCGTGCCGGGGCCCCGCTTTTTAGCCATTCAAGACGCATGGTGAGGGAAAAGGCCATTAGCGTTCGACCTTTGGAATAGCGCCGCAAAGGCAGGAGGTCAATTTCGCGGCTTGTTCTCTGCTTATCGGCAAATCCCGGTGAAAAGATTTAGCGGCTTTTAAGAACGATGCTGCAAAAATATCCCGTTGTTCCTGCGCAACGGGGCCGACCATAAAGGGCGGGCAGGCTGGAGCGGAGCGTCCGTTTGATTTCCGGGAAGGAGGCTTGGGTCGTCCCGCGGCCGTTGCGTTGCGGCAGATGCAGGAGGCCCAACGGTCGGCGGTGTAGATGCCATGGGGCTGCCCCCCGCCGAATTCAGACCAGGCATAGCGTTTGAACGTAAGAATGGAAGATCGATCTGAGCAATCAACGGGGCGTTCAGGCATCGACTTCATTGATTTAAGGGAATTCGAACTACTTCTACGACGGCGGCCCAAGTTACTGTCGCCCACTTTGCGCGCCGGCTTTTTTGGCATCGAGAGATTATTCCGTTCCTGCACCGCAGCCGCAGGCTCCGAATCGGGTTTTTGATTTTGGACCTTCTGCACCCACCAGAATGCGGTAGAAATTGCCGCTGCGGTTAGCAGGAGCCGGAACCATTTGGGAAGTACCGTCCCTCCCAGTCCTCCATCGAGTTGGACCGCATGCGCGAAGACTTCTTTCGAGGGCGTTTCTAGTACGATTTTCGCCGACCGCGAGACGGCGCGGGTCAGAGAGATGCGTTTTAGACAATCAGGGCAGTCCGGAAGATGCGATTCAAAAGGAGCGGTTTCTTCGGCATTCGTTTCGCCCGAAGCATAGAGAAGGGCATTGTCTCTATGCACAATGCTTCTCCAGCGGCTCCGCGAGGGCATCAATCGCTGCGTTCATCCGCTTAAGCACTATTTCCAGCGGCATCTCCAAGCGAACGGCTATTTTTTTATACGGTAATTGGCCTACCTGCCGAAGAAGAAAAATGAGCCTTAAGTCCGGCGGCAGGCACGCGATTGCCGTTTTTAAATCTGTTGGGCTGCTTTTCGCGGGGGTGTAATAGCCCTGTGCTGTTTGATGGGCGATGGTGAAGAGAAATGCCTTTGGATTTCCTTCGGGTTTATAGAGGCCCGCCGAATCATGGATCCGCAGCCAAACCTCGGGAAAAAGTCCGTCGGCATTTTCGCGGCCCGTCATATGGACCAGGAAGGTATAGATGGGGTCGGCGTATTCTGAGATGAGTTCCTGAAATGCCGCAGTACTTCGGCGGCAGCCGATAAGGAGATGATCAAATTTAGGATCTTCCATGTTCCCGTACACTGTATCCAATCGCGGAGCCCGTCGTAAATGAGGTAGTATGATGGGGAGCCCCTATGAGCCTATCCTCCTACACGATACTGGATTTTTCCAAACTTTTGCCGGGCCCTTTTTGTACGAAACTCCTCGCCGATATGGGCATGCGGGTTATTCGTGTCGAGCTTCCGCATTGGCCCGACGCGCTGCGGACGTTCGGTCCTGAGATCGAGGGTCACGGGTATGCGTTTTGGATGGTTAATCGCGGGAAGGAATCCATCTCCCTTAATTACCGCAAGCCTGACGGAAAGAAGGCTTTGCTTAAAATGATCGAGAAGGTGGATGTTGTCGTTGAGGGTTTTAGGCCCGGGACCATGGCGAAAATGGGGCTGGATCACAAATCCCTTCTTAAAATTAATCCGAAATTGGTTTATTTATCTTTAAGCGGGTACGGGCAAACGGGTCCAAAGGCGCGCAAGGCCGCGCATGATGTGAATTTTTTGGCGGAAAGCGGATTTCTCGGAGCAGGAGATTCGAATAACCGCGTCTCTTTCCCCTCTACCCAGGTTGCAGACCTGGCAGGAGCGACCACCGCCGCGATGCGCGTGCTTGAAGCCCTTCTCTCAGGCGGCGGGGTTCATGTGGATGTCGCGATGGACGCCGTCATTCGCGACTGGATGGTGCTTCCTTCCGCTTGGAGTTTGGCCACCGGGAAACCCTTTGAGCCCGGAGCGCAGTGGTTTTCGGGGAGCGGCCCGTTTTATCGTCTTTATAAGACACAAGACGGACGTTTCCTTGCGGTGGGGGCCTTGGAGGCCCAGTTTCATTTGAATTTACTGCGCGAGCTGGATCGGGAAGATTTGGCGGATCAGGATTCTTCCAAAATCGAGTCAGAGCTTGAGTCCCTATTCGCCTCCCGGCCTTTGGTGTTTTGGACCGACAAGCTGGCCAACAAGGATGTTTGCGTCTCCCCTGTAAAAACAGTCGAAGAAGCGTTTAAGGACTGGAAACCGACCGGCACCCCCCCGAAAATGGGAGAGCACACCGAATCGGTGCTGAAGTCGTTTGGCCTTTAGGGCTCTGTTTTCACTACCTCGACTACAAGGTCCTTGCCTTCAAATTTCAGCGCGACGGTTTTTCCGGCGAATGTCCGGTTGACCTTGCGTGTCGAGTCGACGCCTTGGGCGTTGATGCGGTGAAAATTGACATCTCCATTTGCCGGCTCGAGGAAGGTGAACGACAGCATCCCGGCTCCGATAAAGAGGTCGTGTTGAATCACCATCCGCCAGCCGGGGCCGAGTGCGGGTACGGGGACAGCGGCTTCGTAGGCCGCGCGGCGCAGCGACAGGAGCGGAACGCGGATGGTTCCAAGCGGATTGTCATCGGCTGCGAAGACGATTGCCGAACCTGCTGTGTCGTGTTTGATTGTGTAGTCCCGTCCGCCGAATGTGCGTTTCCAAGGGTGCTTCGCCATCACTGACAGCAGGTTAGCGCCTTCGGTTTCCAGCTTCCGCTTCCCGACTTCGAGCAAGACGAGCGCCCACTTGTCGCCGCGGTTGCGTTGAAGGGAAACGTGATAGGACTTGGACCCTAACGGTACGATCGTGCGCGTGTGGCGGAAGGCATCAATCGTCTCGAGCATTGGAATCTTGGTAACGGTTGGGGCTTGGCCGACAGGATGGGTCAAC
>JBFIEP010000422.1:0-3226 GCA_041603335.1 Elusimicrobiota bacterium
CCGGCAGGATCACGCCGTTGATGTGTGCCGGGTAGCATGGGCTTGGGCAAAGCACGCCGTCGCCGGGTTCTAAAACGGCCTGCAGTAAATGGCCGAGTCCTTCTTTCGACCCAATCAGGGGGAGGACTTCCGTGTTGGGGTCGAAGTCGGCATTGAAGCGCTTTTTATACCACGCGGCGATTGCCTGGCGGTATTCGAGGCTGCCGTTAGCGATGGGATATCCGTGCGTATTTGGATCGGCCATGGCCCCGGCTGCGGCCTTAATCACGTAGTCGGGAGTTGCGAGGTCCGGACTGCCTTGTCCTAAATCGATTACGTCTTGGCCTGCCGCGATTGCTTTTTGTTTTAGCTTGCCGAGATGAACAAAGACGTACGGGGGGAGACTTGCAAGACGGGAATTCATAGAAAATTTCATAACCGACCTCTTAAATTCGCTATTAAGGAAAGGATATGGGCAGTATCCCATATCTAAGACGGGGCGGCAAGTCCAGGACGTGTCTACTTTTGGGCGAGAATTTTCGTTTCGAGGCCGAAAATCGTGGCAATCAGCGCCGCGCGAATCCACATCCCGTTTCGCTCCTGGCGCCAATAGACCGCTCTCGGGTCGTCATCGATTTCCGGCGGGATTTCCTCACGCCGCGGGAGGGGGTGGAGGATAATCCCGGATTCGGGAAGGCGGTCGAGATGTTTTTTTGTGAAATTAAACGGGGATATATCGACTTTTTTGGAGTCCCCTGCCTCATTATCGTACTCATCTTGGATGCGGGTCATGTAGACCGCGTCCGCCTGTTCTACTGCGGAGAGAAGGTCATCGGTTTCTTTGTAGGGAATGCCGTGGCGGCCGAGGAAATCGAGAATATCCTGTTCCATGCGAAACGCATCAGGTGCGACGAGGGTGAGGTGCATGTCGCGGTAGTTTTTCATGAGATAGGCGAGCGAACGTACCGTGCGTCCCCGCTTTAGATCGCCGACTAACACGATTCTTTTCCCATCGAGTCCGCCTCGTAAATAGCGGTTGAGAGTATAGATATCAAGAAGGGATTGGGTCGGATGTTGGTCCGCGCCCGAGCCGGCATTGATGACGGGAACGGGACGTTTTGTTCCGTTGAGTCCCCATGATGCGCGTTCGACAAATCCCGCCGTATTATGGCGCATGATAATAAGGTCGACGTAGCTGGAGAAGGTGCGGATGGTGTCGTCGAGGGATTCGCCTTTTACGACCGAGGACGTTTTTAGATCGCGGATTTCAAGAACACGAAGCCCCAGGATGTGGCAGGCGCTGGAAAAGGAAAGGAACGTCCGCGTGGATGGTTGTGAAAAGTAAAGCATCGCGCGTTTGTTCGGCAGCAGCGATTGCAGGAAGTCATCGCCCGCCTTTTCCTTCGTAATCATGCGCATGTGGTCGGCAAGCGCGCAGAGGCGGTCAATGGAGTCCCGATTGAACTGTTGGGCGTAGAGGCAGTCGTAGAGAGCCCCCTCTCGAAAAAACATAGGGAGTCTTTCCTCAAGCGGGCGATCGCAGAATTCTTTCCAGCGCAGATCTCTCGGCGACGGTGCGGCGGTATCAGGCGCGGCCATAGTCGTCCTCCAGGCGCTTGATGTCGTCTTCCCCGAAGTAGGAACCAAGCTGAACTTCGACGAAGATAAGGTCTTCGGTGCCCGTGTTTTCGATGCGATGGGCGGTTTTAATCGCGATATCGATGACCCGGCCCGGGGCGCAGGGGGTATCTTTTCCGTCGAGAGTGACCGTCCCCTGCCCCTTGACGATGGTCCAGTGTTCTTCGCGTTTCTCGTGGGTTTGGTAGCTAAGACGTTTTCCGGGTTTTACAACGATGCGCTTGACCTTGCAGTCTGCGTCTTCGTGGATGGTTTCCCAGGAGCCCCAGGGGCGATTATCTCTATCCATAATTAAAGGCCCAGGTTTCCATCTTTAAGCGGCGCGGTTCCAGAACCCGAGCCCGCATCGGATCCGTTGTTGTAAATGATCGTAACTTTCGCTTCTTGCGCCGCAAGTCCGTTTTTATTCAGGAGTTCAATTTTAGATCCCGAAAGAAAGTTGCTGTTGAGCGCGTTGAGATCAATACTCGCAAACCCAGTGAGGCTTCCGAAGGGGGTTGAGGGAATGCTTGCGGAGTCGCTGGCCAGGCTCGCCGAAAACGAGACGGATTCTCCCGCGCCGCCGTATGTTCGATTCCCGAAATCGATATTCATTCCGATGGAGATGTCGCCGGTGCCGCTGCACGTTTGACTGCAGGTTGTATGCGAAAACGCACCGGAAAAAGTTTGACTGTAATGACCGACTCCTGTTTCGATGGTTCTAACTTCGTCCCAGGTCCCGACGCCATCTAGGAGGGTTGTTGTGTTTTGCGCGGCGACGCTGGACGCGCTGTTGGAATTGTCTTCGATGTCGTCGACGGTTTCCGTCGTCTCCAGGCCTCCGCCGGCAGCGGCGGTTGTTTGCCCGGCCTCCTCGCTGGGAGAAGATTTTGAAGGACTTGTTTCTTTAACCGTGCTTCCGGATTTTTTCTCCGCGCCTTTCGCCGAGACCGGCCCGACTTCCGAGAGTTGTTTCGGAGAAAGAAGGAATGGGGGCGAAGGCGGTTTCCCGGGTTCTATGATGACGCCCCATCCGGGGGTTTTTACGGTAACTGTTATGCCGGCATTGGTGACCGTAATTGACCCGGGGCGTTCTCCGGCGTTATTCTTAAGTCCGGGGCCCAGCAAGGCGACGATGGTGCGGTTTCCATCAATGCGGCCGGCCGCGATGGTTCCTCGAATACCCATGGTGCCCGATGGGAGTTTGATTTTCATGGATGAGGGTTTTTTGCGGGCGATCTTGCCGGTGACGAAGCGGAAAACGCCCTTGGTGACCCTGGCTGCGACCTTGTTTGCGCCGGTGTCGAAAGGGTCGTAGACAAATTCATCCATGAGCATTTCCGAGTCGGGACCGAGGGTGAAAATGGTCTCGTCTTGAAGCATGACCTGGAGCTTCCCGCGCGGGCCTGTCGTGATTGAGTCTTTGAAGTAGACGGGTTTTCCGCTCATTAGATTGCGGGTTTTTTGTTGTGCTCCCGGGGCTAACGCGGCGACTTTCCCACCGACAGCAGCCGCAGCGCCAATAGGTTTAAGCTGAGCGTGAGTTGCGGGGACGATCGAGAAAAATAGAGAAAAAAGAATGGGACCCATGATGGGTCCCATTCTACTAAAGAAGTCTAAGCCTTTATCA
>JBFIEP010000423.1:0-3224 GCA_041603335.1 Elusimicrobiota bacterium
ATTCCACTTCGACAAATTCCTCTTCACTCTTATGCAGCTTGTTTTTATTTTTCTCGAGGAAGGTGCGGTGCATCAACGAGACCGGAATGCCCTTCTCAGGTTTTCCCGTCGCCGTGTTTAAAACGTGGGTGGTGATAGGACTCTTTTTCATCCTTCCTCCTTCAGTAATTTAGCAAGCCGCAGGTCTGTGATCTTCGCGTGTTCGGCGGCGGCAATCGCGAGTTCGTCTTTAGGGTCGTTTTTCATGCGCTCTTCGAGGATGGCAAGCATTTCGTCGGCGGATTTCCCTGTCGCGCAAACAATGAAAATATAACCGAACTTGTTGTAGTAGTCATCGTTTAGATTTTTAATTCTCTGGAGCGTCTCTTCCGACGCGCCTTTGGCACCCGACTGTTCGTCGCCCGCCCATTGCACCCGTAAGAGGTTGATGTCTCCAATCCGCGGGTGATGTGAAAAGGCTTCCGTGTAATCCTTCGGCGTCAGGATCCCCCAGATTTCACGCCCGGCGGTTTGCAGTTCTTCCACGCTGGTGTACGGCCTGCGCATGAGCATGCCGTCGATCCAGCGCTGAGAGCCGCAGCAGAGTTCGAATGCGGCGCGGGCTTCCATGATGCTCAGCGTGTTGAATTCTTCCAGTTTCATTGGGCAGTCCCCCAAACCCGCATGCGGCTGATGCCCCCATCGGGGAATATGCGCATGCGGAGATAATCGAACGGTCCTTTAGAAAGCAATTGTTTGGTGAAGAAGTGCCGCGTGTGGCCGCGCAGCTTTGTTTTTGCGAGGACGGGAATCCACTTCCCCTTAGGAACTTTCGCGCGCGCATCCGCCTTATGTCGGGAAAGAATCCCTTCAAGGGATACGCGATCCGGGAAGTTGCCCTTAAAGTGATTCGTGTCCAGTTCGATTTTATCGAGAGTTCCGGGTTTCCCCAGCCGCACAACGACCCAGTCATGTCCGGGGACGCGTTTTCGCTTCGTTTCCCAGCCATCGCCCATGTTTTTCGCGCGGCCGGGCATGATGAGATTGTCCTTCGGGCCGAAGAAGGCGTCATTGCAGTCGGCGACGCAGCCGCCGTTAAGGACGGAGGCGAGATCCAGCTTTTGGCCCCGCTTCAGTTCGGGGAGTGCCACCCCGTAGGCGCGAAGGCGGGCGACGCCTCCATCGGGGAATATGTTCAAGCGGAGGTGCGTCCAGCGTTGGGGGCTCGAGATTTTGAAGAAATGCTGCGATCCCGGTTTGAGCCCGCTCTTCTTTAGGATCGGGGTCCATTTTCCGCCCGTGCCGGCGTCCACGGAAGCGAAGGGGGGATGGTTTCCCAAAAAGTGATTGGTATCGATGTCGAGTCCGTAGAGGCGTCCCGGCAGTCCGAGCTTGATCACGCACCAGTCATGACCGGGGACCCGTTTTCTGCGCGATTCCCAGCCGTCCATCCACTTTCCGCGCGAGGTGAATTTTTCCGGGAGGAAGACTCCCCGGCCGGGCTCAAGGAGGTTTTTCATGGGAGCAAAAAAATCATCGGAGCATTTGACGGCCTTCCCGCCGACGCGGGCGGAGGCTAAATCCACGCAGCCCGGAAACGGTGATTTAATTTTTGATCCGGCCATTAGGAAGTCTCCTTTCTTAAGGCCCGTCCGCGGGGAAGACCGGGAAACGCGCCGCCGTCGTAAACGGGTTCGCCTGCGAGAATCGTGCGCTCCACGAGCCCTTTGAGCGTGCGTCCCTCATAAGGTGTTCGCTTGTGCCGGTGGCGGATCATGTCGCCGACCACGACGGTTTTCCCTTCGGGGTCAAACACCGTCAAGTCGGCCCGATGCCCGGGCGCGATCCGTCCCTTCTTCTCAATGCCCATCGCGTCGGCGGGTGCCGCCGACATCCACGTTGTGACTTTGTCGATGGTGATGCCGCGTTTGCCGGCCTCCGTCCAAATGGAGGGAAGTGAAAATTGCAGTCCGGCAATACCGCCCCAGGCTTCTGAAAAATCTCCGGAGTCGATCGCCTTCAATTCGGGGGTGCTTGGGGAATGGTCGCTGACGATCATGTCGATGACGCCGTCCTGAAGTCCTTTCCAAAGGGCCTCGCGGTTTTTCGCTTCCCGTATGGGGGGGCAGCATTTGTAAAAGGTGGAGCCGTCGGGGATGGATTCGGCATCAAATACCAGGTAGTGCGGACAGGTTTCCACCGTGACGCGTACGCCGTCGCTTTTCGCTTGGGCGAGAGTTTCGATAGCGTCTGCCGAGGATAAATGGACCACATGCAGCCGGCATCCGGTTTCTTTGGCAAGGGATAGGGCAAGAGAAATCGCGTCATTTTCCCATCGCCGCGGCCGCGAGGCAAGGAAGCTCTTGTACGCACGGGGATTGGACAGCGGTTGGGTGTCTTCTCCGTTTGCGCAGAGTTCGGCGTGAACCATAAGGGGGAGGTCCCGTCGGGCCAGCACCGACATGGCCGCACGAAGATCCTCTTCACCGGTGTGGGGGAATTCATCGATTCCCGAGTGGATCATAAAAGCTTTGAAGGCGTACACCCCCTCCAGGGCGAGGGGTTCCAAGGCGTCCGTGTTGCCGGGGATAACCCCGCCGACAAAGCCGCAGTCGACGGTGAGTTTGCCGTCGGCGGCAGCACGCTTTTTATCGAGGGCAATTATATTGGTCGTGACGGGGCTGGAGTTTAGAGGCATGTCGAGAATGGTCGTGATCCCGCCTGCCGCCGCGGCTTGGGTTGCGCTGGAAAAGCCTTCCCATTCGGTTCTGCCGGGTTCGTTGACGTGTACATGGGTGTCCACGAGTCCGGGAAGAATCAGCGCGTCTCCTACATCGTCAACCGTGTAGCCTTCGGGAACGGCACCCGTAGAAGCGACTCCTTCAATGCGTCCATCCTTAACAAGGACGGCCCCCGGGCGGATCGCTTCGGGAGTCACGACGTGTTTAGAAACCAGCGCGAACGGGTGATGGGAATCCATGAAAAATCCTTTCTTATCCTACCAAATGGTCTAGGCCCTATAGCGGCCGCGAATGGGTCGGATGCCCTTTGGCGTGGTCGTCCATAAACCCTACCCTTCTATGGTGGTGAGATTATTAGCGGCCGTCCTATCCGTTAGCCTTTCCGTCTGTCCTGCTTTCGCCGGGCCGAAGGGTTTTGTTCCGAAGACAGCAAGGGTCGCCGCCCCGAGTCTCGGCAATCCGGGGATTTCGCTTTCCCCTTCTCCCAGCATCCTGGTTTCGCCG
>JBFIEP010000424.1:0-3215 GCA_041603335.1 Elusimicrobiota bacterium
CGCGCAAATGCGTCCGGATGACCGCGTCGAACTGATCGTCGGACATCTTATGGGCAAAGGCGTCCCGCGTAATTCCAGCGTTATTAATCAAGACGTCGATGCGTCCAAAGGCTTCAACGGCCTTATCAATAAGTGCGCTCGCCTGTTCTGCATTCGCTGCATCCGCCTTCACGAAGCACACACAGTCTTCTCCGCCGTTGGCTTCGACAAATTCTTTTCCGGCCTCTTCATCGATATCGCTGACGACAACCTTAGCACCCCGCGATAAAAAACGCTTCGAGACAACCGCGCCGATTCCACGGACGCCTCCTGTGACGACCGCAACAAAATCCTTTTTCAATTCGTTCATGATTCCCTCAGGGATGATTTGAGAATTTTCCCCATCGCATTCTTGGGAAGAGACTCCACAAGATGAAAGCGTTTGGGGATTTTATACCGGGCGAGCTTTCCGTCTAAAAATTTCCGCAGCGCTTCAGCCGAAACACCCGCAACAACAAAAGCCGCACCGACTTCCCCCCAGCGTGCTTCGGGGACACCGATGACAGCCGCTTCAGAAACACCGGGATGGGCAAGAAGGGAGCGCTCGACTTCGGCCGGGTAAACGTTTTCTCCGCCCGAGATAAACATCTCCTTTAACCGTCCGAGAATGTAGTAATACCCATCGGCGTCCCGCTCGGCTATATCGCCTGTGCGCACCCAGTCATTTTCCCGGGCATTTCCCAGGTAGCCGGAAAAACTATGCGGACCCCGAATGCAGAGCTCCCCAGAGTCCGAGGCAGCCCCGGCCCGGTCCAACAACTTCATTTCCGTTCCCGGCATCGGCAGCCCAACGGAGGTGCCTTTGCGGCCGACGCTGGAATCCGGAAGGAAAAAACAATTCGGTCCGACCTCGGTCATCCCAAACCCCTGTTTAAAGTGAAATCCAAGCTCTCTATACGCTTGGAGAATCGGGGCGGGACACGGGGCTCCCCCTGAAATTAGAAATCGCGGGCGGGCACCCTCCAAATTCTCATCAAGAAGCGACCGAAACATCGTGGGCACACCAAACACCGCATTTACAAAACCCTCCCGAAGCAGTGCGGCCACACGCGCCGGATCGAATTTGGAATGAAGATGGACCGTCCCTCCCAACCAAAGCAGGGGCAAGGTTAAAACATTCCATCCCCCCGTATGAAACAACGGCGCACCGGTAACAGTCGCATCATCTTGGCGAAGCCCCCAACCGATCACCGTTTGCCGGGCATTGGCGTCTACCATGCGATTGGAAAGCATCGCACCTTTAGGACGCCCGGTGGTCCCGGAAGTATAAAGCACCAAAGGGATCGCTTCCGGGTCCGGGACAGCCGGCCCTCCAATGACCTCACCTTCGGCCAGAGCCGATAATGACATGCCCGCGGCACTGGAAACGGCTTTCACAGTTTCCGCATGCGCATCATCGTGCAGAATAACCGAAGGTCGATAGTCTTCGAGAATCCCCGACAATTCGGCACGGGTTAAACGCCAATTGAGCGGACACAATGTCCATCCCTGTGCACGTGCGGCAAAGAAAGCCGCGATCGTTTCTATCCGGTTTCCTGATAATACGGCGAACCGATCTCCGGGCCGCATGCCCGCCGCCCGCAAAGCGCCCGCCGCACGACGAGACAGAGCGGCTAAAGCCGCATAAGACAGGCTCCAGCCATTATCGTCGATGAGAGCGGTCTTCTCCGGATTAAGAGCGGCCTGCGCTTGAAGCCAATCCATCAATCCTCCAACCACCCGATAATCTTGGGCCATAACTCACGATGGGCTCTGCCCGAAACCGACAATCCGACATGCCCCGCATTAAATCGAATCGACTCGGCACGCTTTCCAAGCAGGGACAACGCCGGTTCGGCTGCGGCGGCGGGAACCAAATGATCCCGTTCCCCGGAAACAACCAAAGCCGGACCCCGGAAGCGAATCCGTTTTTTCATTAATTTATTGTCCTGATAATAGTCCTTCACGATCCGTTTAAAGACTTCTCCCGGGTGGGGAACAAACTCCCGTTTCCAAGCTTCCAAAGCGAAGTACTGCTCAATTTGCCCCTCGGATAACTTCCTCCTGTAGAGTGCGTCAAGAAATCCCATCTCACCACGAAAGGATGAGAGCGGCTTTAAAGCTTCGAAGGCACTCCACAAAAACGATCCCGGCACATTGCCAAAGGAACGCACAAGGAGATCGACGTCAAACTGTCCCTTTTTCGACCAAATAGACAGGGTTCCCATTTTCGAAAAATCGACGGGGGTCGCCAATAGAATTAGACGTCCTATTTTTTTGGGCTTCGCGGCGGCGTAGAGCAATGAAAATAATCCGCCTTCACAATAGCCGAACAACGTCGGCTTTTTCTCGGGATGCCGCTTGGCAACCAGATCGACGAATCGATCCAGATCGCCCTGGATATAATCCTCTAACGGACGCGATGCGTCCTCTTTAAGCGGCATCCCCCAATCCACGAGATAAACGGGGTGTCCCGCATCGCGGAATTTTTCTACGACGCTCAACCCGGGAAGCAGGTCGAGTACAAACGGCTTATTGACCATGGCGTATACCATGAGAACCGGAGCACGATGAATACGCCCTTTGGGTGCGTAGTAATAAAGGGATGCGGGGCCGGACCCCCCCACCTTACGGCGGGGGGTCCGGCCCACGCGGACCGACCCAGGCTTAACGCTTGCGACGGCCATGTGTTTTCTTCGTTTTCCGCGACGTTTCGGGGCGCGCGGGAATCCCTAGGAACTCTGCAGTCATCGCGGCTGATCGGTCTCGATGGCCGCACATCAGTTCCAAACTATGTCGAGACAGTTCCAAAAACTCCTTGGACGTGAGCGTCGATTCAAGGGCGGCCGCCGTTGTCGCCAGATACGCGTCAACAAGCGCCTTGAAAGGATTCTCAACCTTTTCCATTTAGGCTCCGACCTTCTCTACAATCTTCGCCGACTGCTCACGCATCATTTTGCGCATCGGCTGGGCGACGGACTTGCGATACAAACCGAAGGCCGCCTTTACACCGGAACGTGCATTCTCTAGATTCTTGTCCTGAAGACCGTAGAGCACCTCAACGGTGGGCTGAGTCGCCGCCGCCAACGGGTTTGATGCCGAAGCCGACCGAATCTGCCTGAGTCCGCTCTGCGCGGCTTCAAAGGCATCATCAAATCCCTGCTGCAGCATCTCTTCGATTTTTTCCTGCGCCTCGA
>JBFIEP010000425.1:0-3206 GCA_041603335.1 Elusimicrobiota bacterium
ACGGCACTGCGGTCCAGACGCGTTTGAACGCGCTGCGCAGTCAGGGGGTTCAGCTTCCCGCTTCGGTCGAGGTTCGGCCGTTGGAGGGGGAGACCTTATGGGGGAAACTCGCGTGAAGAAGAATCGAAAGAAATCCTCCCCGGCCTCCGAGCCGATTGCAATTGTCGGGTTGTCATGCCTGTTCCCGCAGGCCGACGGCAGAACCGCTTTCTGGGGCAATATCCGAAAGGGCAAGGATGCGATCGGAGATGTCCCCGAGACCCATTGGAAGCGTGAGGACTATTTCGACGCAGACCCCAAGCGCCCGGACATGACGTATGCAAACCGCGGAGGATTTCTTTCCGCAATCGATTTTGACCCGCTTGAATTCGGTCTTGCCCCTAAAGACATTGAAGCGACCGACACCTCCCAACTTCTTGGAATGATGGTGGCGCGCGATGCGCTTCGCGATGCGGGATACCGTGCTCCCGGGGATTCCGCTTGGCCCAAGGAAAACGGCGACGGGCGAAAGTTTGACGCGAACAGAACAAGTGTTATCCTCGGCGTGACCGGAACTTTGGAATTGGTTGTTCCCTTGGGCGCTCGTTTGGGCCATCCAAAATGGAAGAAGGCGATGTTGGATTCCGGTGTGGATGCCGATACCGCTGATGACGCGGTGCAAAGAATTTCCGAGGAGTATGTGGGGTGGCAGGAAAACTCATTTCCGGGACTTCTCGGGAATGTCGTTGCGGGACGCATCGCGAACAAGCTCGACCTGGGCGGAACCAATTGCGTCGTGGACGCGGCGTGTGCGAGTTCCTTAAGCGCTTTGAATTTGGCGACGTTGGAGCTCATGAACGGCAAGAGCGACATGGTCGTAACCGGCGGTGTCGATACGTTTAACGACATCTTTATGTACATGTGTTTCAGCAAGACGCCCGCCTTGTCGCCGACGGGAAATGCGAAGCCGTTCGATTCCGACGGGGACGGCACGATTTTGGGGGAAGGCATCGGGATGATTGTTTTGAAGCGCCTCTCCGATGCAGAGCGCGACGGCGATCATATTTACGCGGTGGTGAAGGGAGTCGGTTCTTCAAGTGACGGCCGCGGAACGGCCATTTACGAGCCGAATGCCAAAGGGCAGGTCCGGGCCTTGCGCAGCGCTTATGAAAGCGCCGGAGTAACCCCGGACACCGTCGAGCTTGTGGAGGCCCACGGAACAGGAACGAAGGTGGGGGACGCGATTGAAGCCTCTGCACTCACCGAGGTGTATCAGGCAGCCCGAGCGGATGGAACGTGGTGTGCCTTGGGTTCGGTGAAGTCCATGATTGGTCATACGAAAGCGGCCGCGGGCATCGCGGGAATTCTTAAAGCGGTTTTTGCGCTGGAGAACAAAACACTTCCTCCCACAATTAAGGTGAATCGACCGAACGACAAGGTCGCCCCCAGGGAAACCCCGTTTTATATCAACACCAAGCAGCGGCCGTGGCTGCCGTCGTCTAAGCACCCCCGCCGCGCGGCGGTGAGTGCGCTTGGATTCGGCGGAAGCAATTTCCACTGCGTTCTCGAAGAATACAATGCCAAGAAGGAGGTTCCGGATTTTGACGGCGATACGACCATCGCCGCCTTCTGCGGACCGACCCGCGAACAGCTTGTCCAATCCCTTCGGGCATTCCCGGCGAAGGCGGACTGGAGGACGATCCGCGCCGCCGCCGCTGTGCAGCGCAAGAATTTCAACTCGAGCGGCGCCCATCGTTTGGTTTGCGTCCTTGAGCGTGAGGGGGATTGCAGCCGTATTCTTGAGAACGCCGAGAAGATGCTTTCCTCCAAGACAGGCGATGCCTCCTGGTCGACCCCGGACGGGACGTTTTACGGCTCGGGGGCTTCCGGAAAACTTGCCTTCCTATTTCCCGGACAAGGTTCGCAATACACGGGAATGCTTCGGGACCTCGCGTGTCAATTTCCGGAAATGCTCGAAACGCTTTCCCAGGCGGATGATGCGTGGAGCGATCCGGAAGGATCCGCCCGATTGAGCGACCGAATTTTCCCGCATCCGACTTTTAACGAGAATGATGCTGATATCGACGACCGTGCGCTTCGCGACACCCGCACTGCTCAGCCGGGCATCGGCGCCATCAGTCTCGGTGCCGCCCGCGTTTTGAAGCGTTTCGGACTAAAGCCGGCTCTCGCGGCCGGCCACAGCTATGGCGAGTTGACCGCTCTATGCACCGCGGACCGGTTGACGCCCGAGGAGTTCTTCCGGATTTCAGGACTTCGCGGACGATTAATGGCGGAAGGCCTCGGGGATAAGGGTTCGATGCTCGCGGTTCAGGCACCCTTGGATGAGGTTGCTTCCTATATAGAGGAAGGGGGATTCGATTTGGTGCTCGCCAATAAGAACGCTCCTTCCCAGGGAGTTCTATCCGGTGCGACCGCCGAGATCAATAAAGCCGAAACCTTTTTACGCGAGAAGGGTGTTCGCGTCAAGCAACTGCCCGTCGCGGCCGCGTTTCACAGTGCGCTTGTTGCGGGTGCCCGAAAGCCTTTTGCAGAGGCGCTGGCGAAGGTGTCGTTTTCAAAGGCGTCGATTCCTGTCTATGCGAACACGAGTGCGGGAATATATCCCGATGATCCTGCTAAAGCGCGCGACCTTCTTGCGGGCCAACTCGCTAAACCGGTCGAGTTTGTAGGAGAGATCGAGGCCCTGCATGCGGCAGGAGCGACCGATTTCCTGGAGGTCGGTCCCGGAGCCCGAATGACCGCGTTGGTGGGTGCGATTCTCGGCGATAAGACCCATTCGGCCTGTGCATTGGATTCTTCAACAGGAAAACGTTCCGGTGTCACGGATCTGGCACGGGTCCTGGCGTGGGCGGCATCCCGAGGTCACGCTGTCGCATTCGGGCCGTGGGATCCGGATGCCCCTGTTGCCGTAAATGAAAAGAAAAAGTTTACCATGCCGATTTCCGGAGCGAACTATCGTGCGCCGCGCGAACCGCGTCCGCCAGTAAAGAAGAAGGAGAAGACTGTTGTGAAACAAGAACCGATTTCTATTCCCGCTGCCGCGCCAGCGTCGGCGGCGTCCAACGATGCGATCCGCGTCTTGGAACAGATTCAGGCGCAAACCGCCGAGCTTCATGCGCGTTTTCTGCAGGGACAGGAGCAAGCCCTCGCTGCAATGCAGGCATTGGTTACGGGTCAGACGGTTTTGATGCCGGCACCGGCGCCGG
>JBFIEP010000426.1:0-3204 GCA_041603335.1 Elusimicrobiota bacterium
CGATCTGACCCACAGCGAGTTTTTGAGGCGTAACATTTCCGTCCACACCCTTTTCAGGAGCGAGATCGGTCGGGAAGATGACGACACCCGCGATGTAGACGTCTCCATCCGAAAACTGGGTATGCGTAAAGGTCGGATCGTTGTAACTACGGCCGGCATCGTCGGTAAATCCGTAGATATTCGGCATCGTCTGCGCCGTCGCCCATAGCTGAAGTTCTTCAACGATAGAATCGACAAGCTGGAGACCCGCATAGACACCCGGATTTGCATCCTGGGCTCCGCGGAACCAGAAAGCATTGGGAACATTGGTACTGCCGGTCAAATCGGTCAGGGTTACCGTATTGGTGTCGCCCGAAGTCGCAAATTGAACGAGCCCATCGAAGTATTGGCCGTTAATAGGATGTCCGCGCGCGATATTTCCGAATTTATCGCGCATGACAACACCAAGGATTTCCCCACCGACGGTTCGTCCAATCGCCCCCGGGACGTTAACCTTGAGCGGGGCTGCAGCCGTAAAGCCGTGATGGATCGTAATGAAGTCGGCCGGGGCAGGCGTAATGTGCTGGTCTTGTGTTTCTATCGTCGCACCGCTGACGATTCCCGTCATCGAAACACCGTCTTGACGCACAACGGCCGCCTGGAGGGTATTGGTGCCCACGGAGGTATCCCAAATATAAGCCCGCGCACGGCCGCGCAGCAATCCGGTTTCCGGGTCCACCACGTTGGGAGGGATACTAATCGCAAGCGCCGGATCCGACGGTCCCATTCGATCCCAGGTACCGGGATTAATTGCCTTATTCGGATCAAACCCTCCGAAGGTCGTTGGAGAATTCTGGGAGTTAAACAATGCCGTATGGAATGCCCACGAAGACCCCGTCAGGTTTCCGAATTGATCGACGAGTTCGATGTCGATGTAAGCGAGAATGGCCTGGCCCGTAGTACTGCTGTATTGAATCGTCGAACCCGCGACCAAATACCGCTCAGGCGTTGTAAACCGCATCGCCACGGGGGCACCGGGGATGACGGAATAGGTCGCGATCGAGGGCACCCACGAACGATCCTGGATTTCATCGACCGTAATCTCCCACGTTGTCGGTCCCACCAAGGTATCGATGATATAGAAGGTTGTCGTGTGTTCCCCGGCTGTCATGCGCACCGATCCGGGTTGTGATATAAAGGAATTACTATCGGGGCTCGAGAACTCGATCTGGCCGGGAGAATTCGATTGGGCCTGGAACGCAACATATTGCGAACTGGCATCTTCTTGACCGGACTGAATCGGTGAGGGGTTACCAAAACGGTCCTGCACCTGGGCCAGAATCGGGACGCTTGTTGCGCCCGCCAAGAGAACTGAATTGGACAAGGGCTCAACGGCGATACGCGTAACATTATCGGGCAAAATCTTCACATACTGCATTGAAGAAATCAGGACGCTGGCGATATCGTCGATTCCAATAACCGGGGCCGTCGAGAACCCGGTCGGGTACGACCAGCCGGCGGGATAATCCTCGGACGAATGCGTATCGAGATAGAAGAACGTCGTTTCATATTCGAGCGTGTTGATCGTCAAGGAAGTTATTTCGGTTTGGAACAGCGGCGGGATACCCGCTGCAATATCACTCGATTTAGAGAACGAGAACCCGTCGAAAACACGCGACGGCCCACGCGAGATTGTCGAGATCCAAACCACCACGGGTGAGGTTGCCACCGAAGGGTTATCGAACAGGTCGCGCGTCTGCGCCTGATAGGAGCGCAGCACGACACCGCCTACATCATAGACCTTACCGGCAAGCTGCTTATTGGATTGATTTCCAAATCCCAAACGAACGGGCGGCTCGGGCTGTAATTCCATCGGGAATGACAATGGGGAGACGCTGACATCGCTGGGCTGGAGATTCAGGGTCCAATACCCGGGCCGCCCGCCGTATCCGGTATTGGACGAAGGCACGACACCCGAGAACGATGCCATCTTATCGCGGTAGCGGAAGCCCGCCTGTGTAAGACCGTCGGGGATCGAGATCGAATTCAGGAAGTTAAACGGCGAGTTCGGCTCCATAAAGCCGTAATCACCCGCAACGGTAAACGGCGTTCCCAACCTAAAGCCCGCTGCGGTATGCACGTTGATTTCCGCCGGGGAGAGAGACATGACGATATCGGTCTGTCCCTGATCGGTAAGGTTGCCAAAATCGTCTTTACGGACAACAACGAAATTACCGCCGCCGGCGGGGATATCGGAGACAGGGGCCGCCGCTGTCGTGGAAATAAACACCAGCGTACTCGGCTTACCGCCGGTTGTCAGCAGGGTCCCCGAGAGATTACGTTGGTTTAAGACAAACGGCGTCAAATTCCCCGGGGCTGCCGCGGTACCAATCCAAATGCGCGAGGAATCACCCGCCGTCACCGATACCTTGTATCCCAGCGGGTAGTTAACATTGTCGACATCCCCGTTTTTACCGATGCGCCCCTTATCATCGGTGAAAATCGTGGTAGATACGCCGATGTCGGCCCACCCCCCGCCGGGATCGTACACGAGGACACCGGTGGTTCCGGTCGTATCGGCAACCTCGATGACAACCGGGGAACTGGAAACAACCGCGTTGTTATAGGCGTCTGAAAGTTGACCGGTGAAGGCCTGGATCCCGGGGCTTAGAATCGAACCTGCCCGTACGTTGATCACAAGGGCTGTCGGTCCCGGGTCCACATTAACCGCACCCGGGTTTCCGGGCAAAATATCAATAACCGGCTGCACGGAGAAGCCCGGCACTTCGGTATTCACGAAAGAATTATCCTCTTGCGTCCCCTTAATCCATCGCAGTCCCGCTCTCTTCAGCTTGACCGCACTTGGGAGAACCTTTGACCCAAGATCGTTGGGAGCGAAGACAGCCTTCAGAGGACTAAACTCGGCATCCTGCGGCGGCGAATAAACCTCCGCCGATAGTACAACGGTGCTCACATAAACATTAGGACCGGTCGAGAGAATATTGTGGAACTGATCGTGTGCAGTCAGGCCGAGCGAAATGCCCGCTCCCGCGGCCGAGGTCGAGGGAACGTTTTCAAAATGCAAATGGTGTTCCGGCCCGGGCAAAACTTCGAGATCGGCAGCCGCGGCTGAACTAAAGAAGACCGGTGAAACAGTGGTCGTCTGTGCTGAAACGGTATAGGTCGAAAGAGAGGTTACAGGAACGATCGGATAAATCCACGAGC
>JBFIEP010000427.1:0-3201 GCA_041603335.1 Elusimicrobiota bacterium
CCAGTACCCGCATCAGTGGCTTTGGGACAGCTGTTTTCACGCGATTATTTTAGCCCATCTCAAACCTGAAAACGCCGCGCGCGAAATTGAATCGCTTCTCGAGTCGCAATGGGAAGACGGCCGGGTCCCGCATATCGCCTTTTCTTCCACGGTGCCGATGGACCGGTATCGTCCCAATAAGTCGGATTGGGAAACGGGCCGTGATAGTTCCGGGATAACCCAGCCGCCGATTATTGCGACCGCCGCGAAAACGGTTTTTCAGAAAACGGGGGATCTCGAATTCCTGCGCCGGGTTTATCCGAAAATCGTGGCGTTCCATCATTGGCTTCGGGAAACCCGGGACCCCCGCGATACCGGGTTGGTCGGAATTGTTCACCCCTGGGAAAGCGGCATGGATAATTCTCCCTTGTGGGACGGATTGCGCGACGCCTACCTTAAAACACTTAAAGCAGAACCCGTGATCCCGCCGCGTGTCGACACGCGTACTATCCCGACCGCCCAGCGGCCCACCGATGATGACTACCGTCATTATTGGGGTCTGATTGAAGTTTTTCAGAAGGTCGATTGGGATGGGAAGAAGATGGCGGAAGAGTCGCCCTTCTTTGTCGCTGATGTTTTGTTCAACAGCCTGTGGGCGAAGGCGAATGAAGATCTCGCGCAAATCGCCTGGTGTCTCAACGAGAAAGGCGATTCCTCGGAATACCGGTTCCAGACCAATAAGACGCGCCGCGCGATCAGCGACCGCTTGTGGAGTGCAAAGGACAAATTTTTCTTATCGCTCGATTTGAAAACCGGGCTCGCCATCGAGGTGAAGACCGTCGGCGGTTTCGCTCCTTTATATGCGCAGGCCGCGAGCGGTCCGATGATTGAGGCGATGGTCGATCATTTGCGCGATCCGCGGGAATTTAGGGGAGAGTCGGGAATTCCCAGTGTGTCTTTGAGCGATCCTTCGTTTGATCCGGAATGCTATTGGCGCGGCCCGGTTTGGATAAACCTGCAATGGATGGTGGTTCAAGGACTGATCCGGAACGAAAAATTCGATCTGGCCGCCTATCTTTCCGCACGCTCGCGAGCGTTAGTCGAAGACCAAGGGTATTGGGAGTATTACGATCCCTTCAACGGGAAAGGACTCGGGGCACCCCATTTTTCCTGGAGCACGCTTGCGGATGTTATGAATCCTCTGCTGCCGTCCTCGATTTTCAAGGCCGGTTCTCTTGTCGTTGGTGAGGAGGAGATTATCGCTGAAGAAGACGCCCGCGTTCTGTATTCAAACCCTGAGGCCAAAACCGAACCGATAAAGGCGGACCGAATTTCCTGCTCATCGGCGTATGTTGTAAAACGCGTAATGGACCGTGTTGGCAGCGATTTAAAATCCCGGACGAATCGTCGGCATCCGCGGGCCGACCGCTTAGTAAAGGCGGCGGCATATCTTAAAGGATTGATCGAGAGTCAGCGATCGGTGGAAGGAACTCCCCGTTACGGCGATCTTGCCTGTCTCGCGGGCGAGGCCTATCTGTCGGGTTTGGGATACCAGGTGAAAATCAAAAGCCGCAGCGTGGTTCAGCCCTATTTGGTGGTGACCGATGAGTCGGGCGAAGAGCGGATTATCGATCTCTGCAGCGGCGCTTTTTGGGAAGACCCCTATTCCCAAACCCTGCTGCATTTCGCTCGGATGTCCCGGCGGATTCAGGACGAAATCTCCGGCGATTCCCCTTCGTGGATGCGTCTTGAAGAAGGATTTATGGATACCCAGGTCGCCGTAGATCGCTGTATGAGCGGAATTTTACGGGCCCGTTTGAGCCGCGTGGAAGCGGAAAAGTTAAATAGTGCGATGGTTTCGCATGGGAAGGTCGTCGAGCAGGTCCTCCGCCTGGCCTTACCCTCCTCTGCGGGTTTCCTCAAAAACTACTCAACCTGGCTTTCCGGCCTCGAAAAAGCATCACTCTAAGCGACGGTGCCAGGCACCGCGTGCGTTTGTTGCATCTAAATTTTTTAATGCAACAAACGCAACTCGTGCCTGGCACCGCTTCTCTTTTGTAGTATTGCGGTATGAGCCTGGAACCCCTAGACATCGAAACCCCGCCGATTGAAACCCGGATTGACGCTAATAGCGTTGACTACCAGGAGAACGTGAAGTTCCATCAAGGTCTGCTTGATGATCTGCGCGCGAAGACTGAAACCGTCCATGCGGGGGGATCGGAAAAAGCGGTCGCCCTTCATCGAAAACGCGGAAAGATGACCGTTCGTGAGCGCATCGAGATGCTTCTGGATGAGGGCGCTGAGTTTCTTGAATTTTCCGCGCTCGCCGCCAACGGCATGTATGACGATGCTGTTCCGTCTGCCGGCATCGTGACGGGAATGGGTTTTGTGTCGGGGCGTTTGGCGATCATTATCGCCAATGACGCGACGGTAAAAGGCGGGACCTATTACCCCGAGACGATCAAGAAGCATCTCCGCGCGCAGGAAATCGCGATGGAAAACCATCTCCCCTGTCTTTACCTGGTTGATTCGGGCGGGGTGTTTCTTCCGAAGCAGGCGGATGTCTTCCCGGATAAAGAACACTTCGGACGATTCTTTTACAATCAGGCGGTGATGTCGGGACGCGGTATTCCGCAGATCGCTGTGGTGATGGGGATGTGTACCGCCGGCGGCGCCTATGTTCCCGCGATGGCCGATGAATGCGTGATTGTGCGCGGGACCGGAACGATTTATTTGGGCGGCCCGCCCTTGGTGAAAGCGGCGACCGGTGAGGATTGTACGGCGGATGATTTAGGCGGCGCCCAGATGCATAGCAGGATATCCGGCGTCACCGACCATTTAGCCGAGGACGATGAGGACGCCATCACGATTTGCCGCCGCATCGTTGAGAATCTCAATATCGCGCGTTTTGCCGCGGCGTCGAACGTTGAAGAGCCGCTTTATGATCCTTCCGAACTTTACGGTGTCGTCAACCGCGACCTCCGCCGTCCGGGGGATGTTCGGGAAGTGATCGCGCGCATTGTAGACGGCAGTCGTTTCCATGAATTCAAGAGGAGTTATGGAACAACCCTGACAACGGGATTTGCCAAGATCGGCGGAAAGACCATCGGAATCCTCGGCAACAGCGGAATCCTTTTGCCGGAGTCGGCGATGAAGGGGGCCCACTTTGTCGAACTCTGTTCACAGCGCAATACGCCCATTCTATTCCTGCAGAACATCACC
>JBFIEP010000428.1:0-3200 GCA_041603335.1 Elusimicrobiota bacterium
ACTGTCGGTACGGAATACGGCACAAAGGAAGCACCACCATTTAAAACGGCCTCCCGGGTAGGGAGGCCGTTTTAAATGGTGGTGGGAACAGGATTCGAACCTGTGTAGGAATAATCCGTTGGTTTTACAGACCAATGCATTTGACCGCTCTGCCATCCCACCAAATTGTGTAATCCTTTTCAGGATAAGGCATTCTACCAGATTCAGTGGCAGGGGGGAAGTCTCTCGACGGAGACCGCTCCTTATTTGATGCCGTGGCGGGCTTTAATTTGGGTCAGGTTGAATTCAAAGACCCTCTTTGATCTGGAACCCTTTTTCATCTCACGGACCGCTTTCTTGAGAGCAGGGTAGCCTGCCTCCTTGCTTCCAAACGCGCCCAGCATGTTCGCGGCCTTGGCGCTGACCATAGGGTCATCGTTGTTTAGTAGGTCTATAGCGGCTTGTTCTCCAGATGAATCTCCAAGCCGTCCTAGGGAGGATGCCGCGGCCAGACGGACATCGTTGTTTTCGTCTTTGAGGATCTTTTTTAACGGTTTGACTGCGATGAGGTTTTTGAGGAGGCCTAGCGCTCTAGCCGCCTCACGGCGGACGTAATTGTCTGAATCATCGAGAAGTTTGATTAGTGGACCCGCCGTGTCTTTCTCTTGGATTTTTCCGAGGGCCTCGGCGGCTGAGCGGCGCATCCCCGAATTATTGTCCTCGAGTTTTTCAACAAGTACCTTGATGGCCTTCTTTGCTCGTAGTATGCCAAGCGAGCGGGCTGCCGCGAAGCGGACACCATCGGTTTCGTCATTGAGTGCTGTGATTAGGTTTTTGACGGCATTGGGGGCTGTTAGCCGGGAGAGTGCCACAGCAGCCTGTTGGCGGACCGACGCATTCTCGTCCTTAATCAGGAGGGAGGCGATGATGGTCCCGGTTTCTTTTGCTCGCAAACGAAAGAGGGCGTCGATGGCACTCGCGCGAACATAAGGATGGACGTCAGAGAGGGATTTTTTAAGTAGTGGGATGGCCTCTATTTTGCGCAAGCGACCGAGGCTATCAGCACCGCTACGGCGAACCGATGGATTTTTATCGCCCAATTTCCCTACTGCAATCGCGTACGGGTCCTTGGAGGGGGACGCTCCAAAGGCGAAGTTCCCTAATACGAAGAGCCCGCAAAGGGCGATTACCCGTGGCATTTCTTGAACTTCTTGCCCGATCCGCAGTGGCAGGGATCGTTTCTTCCTATAGTAGGGCCGTCGTTTTTGTGGGTATCGGGAACCGGCGCTTTTCCTTCAACGAAGAGCCATTTCCCGTCATCTTTGCGAAAAATCCCGATCTCATGATGCTCACGGTCTTCGCCGTCTTGAAAGTACTTGGCGATAAAGCTCACATTGCCGGTGGTGTCTGAAGCGCCGCCATTCTTGGTCGCGATCACTTCCAGGCCTTTCCACGTCGCTTCTTTAGACCACTTCAAGGACGCTTCCCGGTCGAAGCTGTCCAATCCTTCCGGGGCTTGGGAGGTGCCGATGAAATCGACCGCTCCCGTTGCATAGGAGGAATAGCGCGCACGCATAAGGGCTTCGGCGGTAGGGGCCGACGCCTTGCCCGTGATATACGGCTCACAGCAGGCTGAAAAGGGGTTCTTACTTCCGCAGGGACAATCCATTAACAGATTATACTCCATGTAAGTAAACTAGCCCATGGTTAAACGAATCCTCCCTCCTCTATTGATCTTCGTTGATGAAGCGGGACGGAATAACCGCACCCAGGAACCCACGCTTTCCGGTCGCGGTGGAGGGCTTACTCTGCGCTAGCTGGACCATGCCCAAATTCCTCGCCCAGGAGGAAAAAATGTTGCTTTCATTATGAGAGGAAGAGAGGATTTATGAAAAAAGGAACGATTACACGCCGTGATTTCATCAAGGAAGGAGCCCTGACCGTTGCCACCGTGCAAATGGCGGGTTCTCTCATTGCCCTTAACCCCTTTGAAGCCTATGCGGAGGAATCCCTCGACACGGTTTCCTGGAACAAAGCCCCATGCCGATTTTGCGGCACCGGCTGTAGCGCCCTGCTTGGGATCAAGGACGACAAGATCGTAGCCGTTAAAGGCGACCCAAAATCCTCGGTCAATCAAGGCACCCTTTGCGAGAAAGGCTACGCGCTGCCGTTTATTCAAAACGGCGCCGACCGTCTCACCAAGCCGCTTGTCCGGATGAAAAACGGCCGCTACGATAAGAAAGGCGAACTGACTGAAACGAATTGGGGTTATGCCCTCGGACTGATGGCCGATAAAGCGAAGGCTGTCCTGAAGGAAAAAGGACCCAAGGGCGTTGCGATGTTCGGCTCGGGGCAGTGGACGATCTGGGAAGGCTATGCGGCACTGAAGCTTTGGAAAGCCGGTCTTCGTTCCAACTCGCTGGAAGTCAACGCGCGCCACTGTATGGCCAGCGCGGTAGCTGGGTTCATGACGACCTTCGGCATGGACGAACCGATGGGAACATACGAAGACTTCCAGTACGCAGACGCCTTTGTGCTGTGGGGCGCGAACATGGCAGAAATGCACCCGATTCTGTTCTCAAAGGTTACTGATCGACTCATGAAAAGCGAGAGTGCGCGGCTGTTTAATCTCACGACGATTTCAAATCGGTCCTCGACGATGGCTGAAGAGGAAATCATCTTCAAACCACAATCGGATCTCGCAATCGCTAACGGCATCGCGAACCTGATTATCGAGAACGGTAAGGTCAATAAACGCTTCGTCGATAAATTCGTCGTCTTTAAACGCGGTAAGGAAAATATCGGTTACGGAACAAAAGACGGATTTACGTTCAAGGAACAAGCCGTGGGCGTCGATTTCGACGCCTATCGCAAGTATGTCGCAAAGTACACCCCGGAGCATGTCGAGAAAATCAGCGGAGTGAAGCCTGCGATGCTGCGCAAGCTTGCCGATGTTTATGGCGATCCCAAAACGAAAACGATCTCATTCTGGACGATGGGCGTGAATCAGCATACACGCGGGACCTGGATGAACAATCTCATCTACAACCTGCACCTGCTGACGGGAAAAATCTCGGAGAAAGGAAATCTTCCCTTCTCGCTAACAGGACAACCCAGTGCGTGCGGAACCTGCCGCGAGGTCGGAACCTTTACGCATCGCCTTCCCGCCGACATGGTGGTTAAGAACCCGAAGCATCGTGCGATGGCGGAAAAGATTTGGG
>JBFIEP010000429.1:0-3196 GCA_041603335.1 Elusimicrobiota bacterium
CGAGCGATTGCAGGTCGACTTCCTGCTTCGCCAGCAAAACACGGTAAAATGCGGATCGTACTTGAAAAAGAACGTCGTTGGTGAGTGCCCGGAAGCGTTCCAGTTCGGATTCGACCAGGAGCTTCTCGCGCTTATGCCGTGCGGAGTCGCCGCCCCCGGCGTATAGGGGTTGTCTTAGGCTGGCCGAGGCGGACCAGCGTTCGAGTGCTCCGACATTTCCTCCAGGATTCGGATCGGATGAGGTGATATTTCCGCCTGCGCTGAGGCTGGGAAACCTGCGCGCGCGCGCGTCAACGACCGACCCGTGGCGCTGACGGATTGCTTCCTTCGCCTCCCGGATGTCGAAATTATGCTTTAGGGAGATCTGTACGCATTCATCGAGCGTCAACGCGCGGGCGGGCGAAAATCCCAAAAAAACGAGTAAAAAAAGACTCTTCATGGCGGTTCCCAAGTCTATAGCCTGAAAGAAAAGGGGGTTTTTCGCAAGGGGAATGCCTTAAATCGCTCTAAATTCGCAAATGGGCACTTGAATTTCAGAGGGATTCAGATATAAACATACAGCAGGGCGGCAGAACTGTTGTTCAAAAGAGTGTCAAACTTTAGTACAATAAGTTACTACTAGCGAGGATTTTTATGGCAGAGAAAAAAGACGACAACAGCAACGATAAAAACGACGACCAGATCGAGCGTCTCAGCATCGAAGAGCTCGAAGAGCGGCTCGCGCCCGCCCCTGTTTGGGCCGGCGGCGCATTCCCCGGAAAGGGACAAGGTAAAGGCGCTGAAAACGCGAATGAAAACGCGGCTTTCTTTAAATTTGCAGGCGATGATGACGACGGCGGAGACGACGGCGGAGACGACGGCGACGGCGATTCCGATGGTGGTTCAGACGACGACGACGACAATGACGCAACGGCGGCCCCAACTCAGCCGCCCGCGACTCCGACACCTTCACCATCACCATCACCGAGTCCTTCGCCGTCCCCTTCACCGACGCCTAGCGGCGGATTCGGCGGTGGCGAAGAAGAAGAGGAAGGAGAGGGATTCTAGTCTCTTCCTGATCTAGGACATTTGTCAAAATCGAGGCACCGGGAGTTCCGGTGCCTCGATTCTTTTTAGTTCTTCCGCTACACTAGAGCATATGAGCAGTAAGAGCGTTCTCACCGTTGTGATCTGTTTTCTCAACGAAGGTGACGAGGTCGAAAATACCGTGCGGAGTCTCCGCGACACCGCGGGCGGGGATGTTGACGTTATCCTCATGAACGACGCCTCCGATGACGGCTTCGACTATGAATCCGTTGCCAAAAAGTACGATTGCCTCTACCTTGTTTCCGAGACGCCCCAGGGTCCTTCTGTTTTGCGCGGTCGAGGGGCTGATGCCGCCAAGACGGATAAGGTCCTTTTGCTCGACAGCCATATGCGGTTTTACAAGGATGATTGGCATACGCGAATCGCTGCCGCCGTTGACGATGATCCCCGTGCGATTTACTGCGTTGCCTGCCCGTCTTTGAACGCAAAGGGGGAGCGTACGGCGGCCCCGGTCGCAACGGGGGCAGCGGTAAGTCTCGAGGGGGAACCGAACAAGAAGGATAAGCGCGATATTTGTTGGCATCTGCTCGACCCCGTATGGGTTGAGAATATTCCTAATGAGGCGGAGATCGTCCCGATCGCCTGCGTTCTTGGCGGTGCGTACGCATTCGACCGCCGCTATTTTCAGGAGATCGGCGGTCATATCGGGCAAATTCGATACGGCGCGGAAGAACCGTATTTGAGCACGAAGTCGTGGCTTTCGGGGGGCTCTTGTAAAGCAATCCGGTCTGTGGAGATCGGCCATATTTACCGTGATGGCGGCAGCATTCCTTTTTACAGCCCGGCAGGATACACGGTCCACAACAAAATGGTTTACGTGGGGACGACATTCCCTGAGGATCGTTTTCCCCTCTATAAAGAAAAATTTGAAAAGGTTCCTGCAGGACGAGAGGGCCGGAATTATTTTCGTAAGAGCGCTTCCTACGTCATGCAGATTCGGCAGCATCTCCATGCGAACGTGTTTAAGCATCCCTTTTCGTTTTGGGAAGAGTTGAATCGGGATTTTCGGGCGGGTAAAGATATTTCCGACCGCCTGGGAGTGCCTGTTTAATTATGGGCGTGAAAAAACCGACGCTGTCGATTATTATTGGAACCTGGAACCGCACGGAATTGACAATTCGTTGTTTGCGTTCTTTAGAAAACAATACGACTGCCGATTTGCACATAATTTGGATCGATAACGGTTCCGAAGACCGTGAGCATGAAGCGATGAAGGCGTTTGTGAAGACGTTCGATCACGATATGGAACGCCATCCCGAACCGCTCGGTTTCGCGAAGACTCAGAATAAAGGCATTCCCTATATTAAGGGGGACTACACCGTCTTCATGAACAACGACCTCACGGTCGCCCCCGGTTGGGAGGAAGATCTCATTCGAACCGTTGATGAGACTCCTGGCGGTGCCGGTCCCGTGGGGCTCGGTTACGGCGGCGGTTGGCAGTCCATTGATAATCACCCGTGGTTGGGAATCCCGGAGAATGTTAAAAAGAAAGGACGCTACGCGGTCGCCGCGTTTTTACGGAGCACCTGGACCGGAAAGGCTGTCGACCTCCCTTTGTTCCCGAACAAGCCTCCGTGGCGCGGGATGCTGGCCTTCTACTGTGTTCTGTTCCCCTCCAAAATCGTGCGGGAAGTCGGTCTCTTGGATGAGCAGTTCGGATGGGGCTTTTGCGAGGACGACGATTATTGCAAGCGAGTACGAAACGCCGGGTACTCCCTTTCTTTGTGTCCGGCATCCTTGGTCGACCATAAAGCCGGGCAAACCCTGGGGCAGCTTCAAGATGATTGGCTTGCGCGCTTCGAGAAGAACAAGAAACTCTACGAGGAGAAGTGGGGCGAACCCCTTCCTCATTAACGATGGCAGATACATCCGAGATCCCAAAAGAACTTTACTTTGGAAACCTGGCAGTCCATTACGGGTTTTTGCACCCGGATACGCTAACGCACCTGCTTGACCTTCAAAATAAAATGCGTGATAAGAATATTCCCGCTCCGCCCTTGGGGCGGGTCGCGATCGAGGAAAATCTGTTGTCGCGGCACCAGGTCATGGTGCTCGCGCATTTACAGCGTGAATTAATTACTTCCTGGGAAGCATCCGGCGGTTTGGCTCC
>JBFIEP010000430.1:0-3189 GCA_041603335.1 Elusimicrobiota bacterium
ACGTCTCCAGCTCTTGGGCGGAAACCCAAATCGGTTTGTTTTCAACCCTGAGCTTGAGCGTCGCGGTTTCCTCGTCGAAACTTTTCAGGCGGCTCCACTTCTTTTTGTTAAAACTAATCTTGGGCCAGTAGCGGTGGCTTCCTTTGTATCCGTTATCGCCGTTTGGGTAGCGTAGTCTTATCGTGATCTCCTTTTTTACACCATCGAGAGACCAAATCTTAAAGGCGTACCATGCACTGTCATTGATAGGGAAGTTTTCCATCTCCGAGAATACTTCGAAGACGCCAGGTTCAGGCGAGGTGATCCGATCGGCTTTTCCTCCTGGGAAATGATTGGAGAAGGCAATGCCTTGATCTTCAAATAGAAAATCCCTGTATTGCTGTTTTTTTGTTGCCTTGGCCGAAGAATCAATAGAGGCATTGTTGTCGGACTTGCCGCCGGCCCAAACCGTCGTGGCAACATGGACGTTTGGCGGCGGCTCGAGTGCTTCTATTGTTGGGGCAAAAGACAGTAGTAGAAGGAAAAAGAGGATTCTCATCTCATGAGAATATCAAAAACGTAATCGCGCTGAACGCTGCTGCGACGGGCAGGGTGAGAAACCAGGAAAGGAGAATGTCCCGTACGACTTGTGTATCAGCCTGGCCGGTCACAGCGCCGATGCCAAATAGTGACCCGACTGCCACATGTGTCGTCGAGACAGGAACGCCCATGCGGCTGGCTGCAATCACCAGGAAGGCTGTCACGATATTCGCGCTAAATCCCTGGCCATGATTAAGCGGTGTGATTTTCTTGCTCATCTTTTCAGCGACCTTTCGGGCGTGAAGTACGCCTCCGACCGCCATCGCGAGTCCGACTGCAATCATTCCCCATTTTATACTGAGGGCTTGGATTACCAGCAGCAGTGCAACAATCTTGGGAGTATCGTTGAGTCCCCGCGCGAAACAGACGAGGCCGGCGCTCGTGTAATGGGCGGCATCGACAAGCGTCTGTGTTTGGATCCCCACAAAATTACCGGAATAGCGCTGGAGGCAGTTCTCCTTGGAATCGAGAGCTGGATCGAGGGTCCGAATGACGGAAAGAGACAGGGTCGGTCCGGGTTGCGGTATTGATGCGACGGTTTTTCTTTCCCCGATACAAGCGCACCATTCCTTACCGACTCCTAGATTAATACGGGCGAAGCGGAAAGCGGAATACAGGGCGGCCGACATGAGGAGTGCTAGTAGTGGACTGATGAGCAAGGGAAGGAAAAACTTCGAACCGAGGACGGCGATGTTGACCTTGGTTCCGACAGCCATTAGTCCTGCTCCAACGAGGGCGCCGGTTAGACCGTGTGTCGTGGAGATCGGAAACCCGGTCACCGTTGCGAGCATTACGGCGAGACCTGTGCCTAGAGCCACGGCCAGTAGAAATTCAGGAGAACCGGCCAAAGTCGCTGGAACGAGTCCTTTTCCAGAAAAGGTCTTCAAAAGCGCCTGAGCAAAGAATATCGAAGTAATCGAGCCCGCAATTGTTGCGACTGTCGCTAACCGGAGGGCCTTTTTGTAGTCCAGCGTTGCGCTGCCGAATAGTGTTGCCACACCCTTGAAATTGTCATTAGCCCCATTGGAGTACGCGAGAAAAAGAGTCGCGATAAAGAGGATTGTTAGAATCATGAAAATGAGTGGTTCCAGCGGCTCGATCGTTACAAAAAAGGCCCGCGCCTAATGGCGCGGGCCTTTTGTTTGGTGCGACCTGGGTTACAGGGGCTTTACGTTCGCGGCGCGCGGTCCTTTGTCGGACTGCTCTACTTCGAACTCAACCTGCTGATTTTCTGCCAAGGTCTTGAAACCGTCGGCCTGGATGGACGAATGGTGGACGAATAAGTCCTTGGAGCCGTCCTCCGGCGTGATGAATCCGAATCCCTTCTGGTCGTTGAACCACTTTACTGTGCCTTTCATACTATTGATCCTCTTTACTTACTTTGTGTAAGTCTTGATTTTAAGCTTGCGACTTACACGCTTCAGAAAATTGCTTCTTCGAAAAAACGGTATTCGCGGCGCTCGTACTTACTTATAAATATTATAGCAGGGAAATGCTAGTGAAAAATGGCGAAAATGGCCCTAAAACGGCCCAAAGGGCCCAAATTTCGCTGAATCTTCAAGGATTTATTCGCGCTGCGTGAATTTCTAGTGCCTAGCGGGGCCGTTCGGGACTGCGGTCTGAAGCTGATACGGCCTCGGCTTTCATAGCCGGCGGGAGACAATCCGGACCCGGGGAGGACCCTTAAGCAGGCTCCGCCATTCCTTGATCAAAGCGGCCTGCTCGGGGTCGTCCTCGATGGCTTTCTCGCTGCGGGTATAATCCTCGGCGGTCTGATAGTATCCGACTTCATCGAAACTTCCGGTTTTGTCCCTATCCTCGTAGAGGGCCATCCTGCATCCACCGAGACTTTCGTAAACCGGGAAGGCGCGTTTGCAGAACTCTAGGAGCTTGGGGCGGTTAACTTCCGACACTTCGATTTCGAGGTGAAGGATAACGGCGGCATCGTCAATGGCTTCCACTGTGGGCATTCTATTTTTATTGGGGACTGCGGTATTCGATTGATCCTGCGCGCAAAACCAATAATGAATTCTCGCCGACTTCCTGCCAGTTCTCCGTTGAGAATCGTTCGGTAGCGACCACGTAGCCGTGTTCGGATGAGCGGGTGAGTTTAATTTCTTCGGGGAGGACTTTTTGCTGAATCTTGCGCTTGAGGCTGCAGGCGCCGCTGCGGGGAATCATATAGAGGCCTTGGTTGCAGAGTTTTCCCTGCCATGCAGCCGGGCGGTGTTGGAAGCAGAATAACCGTTCCCCATCGGACAGCATGCAATTAAATTTTAGCGCCTGCTCTCCGATGGAGCGAAACAGTCCTTCCAGCCAACGAAAGTCCGTCGGGGTTTTTAAACGGCGCGGTCCCTGCGCGTGGAGCCGCTCCAGGATGTGACAGAAGATTCTTTCGGAATCCGTTTTCCCCAATGGCGTGTGTCTCCTGTATGGAAATTTTTTTTCAGGATTTTTAATCTGACCATTATGGGCAAAAAGATATTCGACTCCATCGAGTTCGCGGGTAAAGGGATGCGCGTCCCGGCGTGACGGAGGATCGGGATTGGTCTTGCGGCGGACATGGGCGATGAAAAGCCGTGAACGCAGGTGTCCCTTTCGGGAGGCATC
>JBFIEP010000431.1:0-3183 GCA_041603335.1 Elusimicrobiota bacterium
GATCCTGCCGGGAGGCAAACCATTACTAATGCCCCTAAAGGAAGAAAACGGATTTCTCCCCGACCTCGATGCGATTCCCGAGGAGGATCTCAAGGCCGCGAAGGTAATGATCATCAACTACCCCAACAATCCGACAGGCGCGACGCTTCCCGATAATTCACTGCTGGTCAAAGCCCTCGAACTCGCCAAGAAATACGGATTCCTCGTAATCTATGACAACGCTTATTCAGAAATCACCTTCGACGGATACAAAGCCCCTTCTATATTTGAAATCGAGGGAGCAAAGGAATATGCAATCGAATTCCACTCCACATCGAAGTCCTATTCGATGGCGGGCTGGCGACTTGGATTCTGCGTGGGGAATGCGCAAGCAGTCGAGATGCTCGCGAAACTCAAAGGCTTTATTGATTACGGCGTTCCTACGTTTCTACAGAAAGGGGCAATCGCCGCACTCAATGGACCCGATGACTATGTCGTGAAAGCCTCGAAAATCTACGGGGAGCGCCGCGACGTCCTTGCTGGCGCCCTAAAAGAAATCGGATGGAATGTCACCCCTCCGAAGGCCGCTATGTACATCTGGACGCGCCTTCCGGAACCGGCCAGGAACCTAAAGTCTCTCGAGTTTTCCGAACGGCTCATCGAAGAACAAGGCGTTGTTATTTCCCCCGGCAGCGGCTTCGGCCCCGAAGGAGAAGGGTATATGCGCTTCTCGCTGATCCAATCAGGGGACCGTCTGCGCGAAGCAGCAAAGCGAATCGGGGTCTTTCTTGGCTCGCTGAAGGCGGCGGCCTAACACCCGTGAGGCCGCTTAGCACCATTCTGGCAGTATCCCTGCTGGCAGCCTCCTCAATTCCGGTCCAAGCCCGGAGACCCATCCGTCCGCCGGCACCGGAGTTTCCTCCGGGTTCTGCATGGATTAACAGCGAACCCTTCACGATGGCCCAGCTTAAGGGCCACCGCGTCGTACTCATCGTATTTCTAAATGCATATTCACTGAACTCCATCCGAACCTTCTCCCATCTCAATCGATGGTGGGAAACATACGGCCTCGAAGGCCTCATGATCATAGGCATTCACAGCCCCGACTTTGATTTTGATCGTGACCCCCTACAGACAAAAAAAGCGATTGCCAAAGCCGGCATCAAATTCCCAATTCTCATAGACAACAAAAGAAAGGTTTGGGACACATACAAAAACGAAGGATGGCCTGCCTACTTTCTCATCGATCATGAGGGCCGCGTAGTCCATGACCAACTCGGGGAAGGACGCTACGCAGAGTTTGAAGATGAAATTCTACGCACGCTCAATAAATTCAACGGATACAGCCCCCCAAGAGACTACCGGGTTCCAAAAGAAAAAGCCCGCGACGGATGCTCAGAGGCAACGCCCATTGTTTTCCTCGGGGGACGGCGCAAGAAAAAGAAAATCATCAAAATTGAACGCCGAAAACTCATGGCCATCACCAAAACACGTGACGGCGAAATTGCCGCTATGGGACGCTGGGTCGAAGACGCGGACTCACTCCGTTATTCTGGGCGTCAGCGGAATAAATACAAAGACATGATTCGGCTGATTTACCGGGGCGCCGAATCGGCTGCGGTCATCTCCCACTTCGGGGATAAGCCGGCCCGCGTTTACATAAAACAGGACAATCTATGGCTCCATGGAGCCAACGCGAACGTTGATGTCAAATGGGACGATGAAGATCGCAGCTATGTACTCATCGACCGCCCGAAACTGTTCTTCCTCACGAAAAACAAGAAGAAAGACCGGATGCACGAACTATTTTTATACCCGATGTCCGATGGAATCTCGGTTTCCGCGTTCGAGTTCTCCGACCACTGTGAAATCCGGTACGAAAAACCCGGGTACCCAATAAAGAAGAAAAAAGGCGGCTTATGACGAAGACCAGCGCCCTGCACGCTCTAAGCCGCCAGCGCCTTGTTCAATATTTTTTCTTCGCGGCTTTCATGCTGCTTTTGTGGCAAGTTCTTCGGATTTTAAGTCCTTTTTATGTTTCCCTAGTGGGCTCCTCGATTCTCGCCCTACTCGTTTACCCCGCCCACGACTGGCTCTATCGACGTTTCCCAAAATATCCAAGCGTAACCGCCGGGATTACTACTACGGCGGTCGTTCTTATCGTTGTTCTCCCCACTCTTTTATTCGCGTGGATGGCGGTTCGGGAAACCGGGCGCGTATACCCCGTGGTTCAACACTGGCTTCGCGAGTCCTCCTACCTGACAGAGGGGCCCGACATGTCGAAACTCCCGCCCCAATTCGCGACGGCCTGGGAACGCGGAAAGGATTTTGTTAGCGAGTGGCAGATCAATCCCCAAGCCATTTTGCTGCGTGCGCTGGGAGATCTCTCGCGTCAAATAACCGGAATCGCGACCAGGGCGATCAAAAATACACTTTTCATGACGTTTAATCTTATCGTTCTCGCATTTACCTTGTTTTTCTTTCTCAGGGACGGCCCCCTGCTAATCCAGCGCGGTATCGAACTTATACCGATGGCCCAACGAAACAAAAGCGCCGTTCTAAACCGTCTCCAGGTAACTCTATATGCAGTAATCCGGGGGGTTCTCGTTGTTGCACTGCTGCAAGGCGTTCTAGCTGGAGGAGGCTTCGCACTGCTAGGGGTTCCGTTTCCCATACTTCTTGGAATTCTGACGATGATCTTTGCCGTCATTCCATTTATCGGACCGGCTACCATCTGGGGTCCCGTTTCGATCGGCCTCGCAATCAACGGGGATTGGGGAACCGCTTTTCTTGTTTTCCTCTGGGGCGCGCTGGTCATTAGCGTTATCGACAATTTCGTCCGTCCCATGCTTATCAGTCAAGATGCGAAACTCCCTGTTCTGCTGCTATTCTTCGGAATTTTCGGCGGCCTGAAAACATACGGAGTCGTCGGACTTCTTCTTGGCCCTGTCACAATTGCTTTGCTTCTCGCTTTCATAACCATCTACCGCCGGGAATACGATTGGCTATTAGACCCGGCTCAAAAGGGATAACTGCTATGGCGTTCTCAGGATTTGACCTCCACCCGGACCTTCTAAAAGGAATCGCCGAAATGGGTTTTGAAAAACCCACACCGATTCAAAAAAGCGCCGTTCCCGAAGCCCTTAAGGGTCGGGACATTCTCGGCTCCGCTCAAACCGGCAGCGGCAAAACCGTGGCGTTTGC
>JBFIEP010000432.1:0-3178 GCA_041603335.1 Elusimicrobiota bacterium
AAAATTCCGGCAATCGAATGCGACAACCGGCGAAATGCCGTGGGGAATTGTTCGTGTTAACGCGCAAAAGGCTTGGAATAAGACCCGGGGTGCCGGCGTGCGTGTTGCGGTGGTTGATACCGGGGTCGATTGTTCGCATCCGGATCTCGCCGCAAACTGCGTCTCCGGCTACAATGCTATCGATAAGAAGAAATCACCTGCCGATGACCAAGGACATGGCACGCATGTCGCGGGGACAATCGGTGCCGTGGCCGATGGTAAAGGGGTCGTCGGTGTGGCTCCTGCGGTTAAAATCGTTCCGGTTAAAGTCCTTGACGCTAAAGGCGGCGGTCGATTAACCACGATCATTAAAGGACTTATTTGGGTCGGCAATAATAATATCGATGTTGCCAACATGTCGCTCGGATCCCCGATGGGGACTATCTTTATGAGGCTAGCGGTCAGCTATGCAACATCACGCGGAGTGACGGTGGTCGCGGCTGCCGGAAACTCCGGGAAGTCCGTTGGGTATCCTGCCGCCTACGGGAACACAATTGCCGTTTCGGCAAGCGATTCCAATGATGGTATCGCGAAATTCTCGAGCCGCGGTAAGCAAGTCGATTTTATCGCTCCCGGAGTGGATGTGAAATCGACCTTGCCGGGAGGGAAGTACGGTCGATACTCGGGAACATCGATGGCCACGCCTCATGTCGCCGGTCTCGCGGCTCTCGCGGTCGCGCGCGGTGCTAAAGGATTTGACGGGGTTAAGGCCGCGCTTTCGCGCGGTGCCGCTCCTGTGACGGGGCTTTCCGCTAAGGAACAGGGCATGGGGATGATTGACGCGACGCGAATCCGCGTAAAATAAAACCCCGGAATCGACTTACACTAGATAGGCGCCCTTCAACGTGGGGGGCGCCTTTCTCATTTGTTACAATCGGGACGATGGTTCGACTACTCTTAATTTTTTTACTGACTCCCGCTTTCGCTTCAGCGCAGACACGCCGAATCCGTATGTTGGAGAGTTACGATGCCGAGGTCTTCGCGGCTCATCAAGAGGAAGGGCGTACTATCGTCATCCAATTTCACAGTGAATCTTGCGGCCTCTGTACGCAGCAGGAAAAAGTTTTGAAGAAAATTTCCCGCCAAAAAGATCCGACGACTCCGTCGTTCTTTCAAGCCACCCTGGGTGTTCATAGCAGCCTAGCAATGCTTTATGGAGCGAAACCGTCGACGATTCTCGTATTCCGCGGCAAACGTCTCGTTGGACGGGAGACCGGTGTCGCAAATGCGAATGCGTTGCGAGGATTGATTGTCCGGTCGGTTATGAAATCGCGCGGCCTCCCGCGCCCGCGTCCTAAGCGGAAAATAATCCCTAAGCGATGAACGCACGCCTACTGGCGGGCGCACTTCTGTTATTTCTATCGGCCCCAGGGGCGGCAAGCGAAGCGCAACTGGCTGTTTTCCGCAGGACTCATTACACCCTGGAACTGCCTCTGGTCGATCCATTCGAACGTCTGATCTTTGACGGTGCCGCCGAGCTTGAGGCTGTGGAAAATATCCCGATTGATTCCAACGGGGGAGAATTTCTTTTTAAGCTGCCGGAGCGTCTGCACGGAATTTCGGGAACTGGTGTTTCCTCCAGCTCGGTAGAAGTCTATGAGTCGGCGGGTGGTCTCGTGGCGTTTCTGCCGGCAACTCCCGAATTTGAAGGACTGTTTGAATCCTTGGCTCGGGAACCGGACTCGTATCCAAATAAAAAGGTTCCGCCTTTTAGACGGGTTAAGGCGTTGTTGACCCGGGAGGCTCTCGGGGGTGGAGAATTGCTCCATACCCTGAGTGTCTTGGATCCCAAGCGTATCCGGCATCCGCAATGGCGCGCATCCTTGGCATTTGTTTATCGTTTCCGCTATGCGGGAAAATCCCATGCCGCGTTCTTCTTATTTAGAACGCAGGGGGGGGAAGGCCGGATGGCGGCCGCCATCGAACGGCTGAAGAGGGACGGAAACGGAGATTTGCTGGTTTTAAACCGTGGGGAGATTTTCGCTTACGGAGCGACCGTTACGACCGGTTCCGCTGCCGGCTATCGTTTCGAAAATATGGGCGTGGACGCTTCGGTTCTTGGAGAGGGCGAGTTAACACGTCTCGAGGATCTCAACACCTATCGATTTGAAAGAGGTGATTCCGGCATCGATTTTCTCTCCGCGAACCTTGTCTATTCTACCAAGACTGCGGTTTCGGTTCTTCCCGCGTATCGGATCTATAATCGCAAGGGCGCCCGTATCGCAGTATTTGGGTTGACGCACGCTGCTTGGAGAAAATATCTTCCTCCGCGTTTCGCTTCCCAGTATCAATTGCTGGATCCCATAGAGACGGCTGAGAAACTCGTTCCGTTCTTACGCCGAAAATCCGATTTCATCGTCGCCTTGACCAATATCCCGGAAAATCAAACGGAACGGCTTCGTCGAAATGTGCCGGGTATCGATGTTATCGCTGGAAACGGGTATCCATTTGAAACGACGACCCTTTTGCCGGAAGTAACGGTTCGCGATGAGCAAAGGGGTCCGTTCGATACGGCGCTTGGAGTTACCGGCGATTGGCCCAGCGTATTAACCGAAGTTAGGCTTTCGCGTATTGGCGAAGCGGTTTCGTTCCACGAACGTCATATCCTTCTTGATGACTCGCTTCCGGATCTTGATGGGTACGCGAAATTTAAACCTTCGGGGTTTGGGGTGTTTGTTGATGGAAAGAAACCGATTCTCCCCGCATCGCGTGAGCTCTACCCCGAAGATAATCGCACGGGACCGCCGCGTTTAAAGGCGCGGGATTTTTGGAATTTGACGGCTTCCCTTCTTGCGGAAAGAACCCATTCCGAGGTCGCAATTCTTCCCATCTTTGGAATCTATGAGCGTACGACAGGGGACTTTAGCGAGGAGCTTGTCAGAGAGTGGTTCCGATTCCGTGACCATCTTGTTGAATTCGAATTGCCCGGTTCGGCGTTGAAAAGTTTAATTGCGGAAGTGCGCCGACAGGAAAGAGGGGGTGGTGTTGAGAGCGGCGGGATTGGGATCGCGGCGGGAGGCTTGGGTGAGGGAGATACGATTCATGGAATTGGGATTGATGCCGCCGCTGTGTATCGTGTTGTTTCGACCGACCGCGTGCTTGCTCAAGCAGCTCAATTTCCATCGCTTAAAAGCCGTGA
>JBFIEP010000433.1:0-3177 GCA_041603335.1 Elusimicrobiota bacterium
AAATGGCGCAGGCCTGAACTTTAATGAGCATTTCTCCGTCTTTGACAGTCGGGACGGGGCGCTCTTCAAGAGCAAGGTCTCCATTGCCGCGGAGTACTCCCGCTTTCATTTTAGTCGGCAAGGTCATAAAGAGTTCCTCGGGGGGTTTCCTGTTTTAGCTTGACCGTGAGCGTTTTGGGTATTTCCCCCCGCGTAAGAATTCTCCGGACGCCGTATCGCTTGGCAGCGGAGGCGACGTCGAGATTCTTGTATGCGGCACGGACTGAATCCTGATAGCGCGCGAGGCCCTCGGGGGTGAGGGTGGCCCGGTGCATCGTCAGCCAGTAGCCAAATCCGGGAGCGGCTCCTGTGATGGAAATTGAATCACGCCGATGCCAAAGCTGCATTTTCCCCGGGCTCATGAATTGAACAAATTCATCTTCGGTCCAGCCAATGATTACCGCATAGAGCGCGAGCCGTTCAATTCCTTCGGCTTCCGGTATGGGATTGATGAATCGGTTTACCCATAACGTGGATTGCTGTGAGGAAAGCGGCAGTAATAAGTTCGAGCAGGAATTTTGAAGAACGACAGCACCGTTTTCGGGTGCGCCTGCTGTCGCTGTTTTTAGATCTTCCCACGCGGCTTTAACGGCAGGCTTGTCGTTTGCGCGGAAGTGTGCCGTTTGCGCCAGAGAGGATGATATTGCAAAAACACAGAGAAAGAAAACGATGACGGGCAGGTAGGTTTGGTCCCATTCGGAAAAAATCTTCCCAAGGTAAATTCGAACGGTTGGGAAGATGCCGCGGCTTTCAACGCCGCGGGAATACTTCCGCGGCGGCCGTTGGAGGAAATAAACGACAGGAACGAAGTAAAGAATATGCAGGAAGAAAATTCCGATGCGTGAGAAGACGAGCGTCGGGGAGAGGGGGGATAAGCCGGTCGTGTAGGCGAGGTAGAGGGCCATTTCTATCGCGAGAAGAGCGTAGACCGAGCGGAAGCGGAAAATAAACTCGTAGGGGTCAACGCGCTCGACAACATAGACGATGAGCATGAGGGCTAGAGGCAGCACGAAGTAGAGTGCGAGATAAAATGGGCCGAAGAATTTCTCGAAATCGGGAGAGGCGCCGCTTAGGAGTGCAAATCCCGATCCGCTTAGGCGTGCATAGGCCAGCACCATCGGCAAAATTAAAATTACGGCGATGATCCCTTGCGTGAGAAGCAGGCGTATCAGCTCTTGGGGCGCGGCATTGGGGTTTTGCCGCCGCCAGCGGGTCGCAAGATTTAAGAACCAGTAGGGAAGTCCGATCACCGCGTTGACGATGTGGATTTGGGTTTGCAGTGCCCATAAGACTGTTAGGACCGTGATTCGCGCGGGGGTTAGCCGTTTGTTGAGTGAGCTTGCGTAAAAAACACCAAGGAAGGCGGCAAGGCTTAGCGCCGGCATTGGAAATTCAGAGATCGCGAGAGGTTCTAGGGTAACGATGGCCCTCCAGCTTTCGCCTTGAATTAGGGCTGCCAGAAAATCGCGAAAGGGAAGGGAGATGAAAGAAAAGAAGGCAAAGAACGACAGGGAGAGAGTCCATCGCAGAGGTAGAAATCGGCGCAGGATTAAAATGAAAAGGATGAAGCAGGCCAACGGAAAAATTGTGTGGCCGATGAAGGAGGCTCCGTTGATCCCAAAAACCGCGATGAGGAGGCCGTGTGTCCAAATGGAAATGTAGGGAAAGAATCGAAAGCCCATTTCGGCGGGGGCTATGGAGGGGCTCATGGGGAAGAGATTGCCTTGTGATGTGCGAAAGGCAAGCGGCAGCCAGCTGTGAACCTCGCTCATCGCCGATGCCGAGGCAACGCAGGTTCCTCCGAGTTCCGGTAGAATTGTTCCGGCATGCAGAGCCATAACGGCAAAAAAGGCAATGCAGGCCGCGAAAATCCAATAGTTCTCGAACTGGGAGCTTTCCCATTTCATAGAAAGACTTTATACATAAATACGATTATTTTCCTGACGAATCCGGAAAAACCCTCGGCGGAGGATCGTGCCTTATAAGGATACGGGGATTTAGAAAAATATCAAGGGCGCGACTGTTTCGTCCGTTATTAGGGTTTGTCGCGCCTGCGCCGAATTTCGGCGGCTTCATCCACTGTTTTTTTAAACTTCTTGGCTTCTGCCCGTTGTGTCGCGGAGTCTTTTTTCTGTGTTTGAAATTTTGCTTCCCGCTGAAGTTTCCGCCAGGATTCCAAGCGGCGTTCATTAATAGCCCCTTCTACAGCGCATCCGGCATTCCCATCATGAGTGCAGTTTCCAAACTTGCATTCAGCGGCAAGTTCTTCGATGTCGGTGAAGGCGTCTTCTATTCCGGTTGCATCCCAAAGTTGGAGTTCGCGCATTCCGGGTGTGTCGACAACGAGAGCGCCTGAGGGAAGTTTGTGTAGTTGGCGCGTCGTTGTGGTGTGCCGTCCTTTTCCGTCGGCAGCACGCACCTCTTGTGTCGCTGCGATCTCTTCGCCGGCAAGCTTGTTGAGTAGGGTCGACTTTCCCGCGCCTGAAGCGCCAAGAAGACAAATGGTTTGGCCCGGCATTAAATAAGCATCAAGGGCGCCAAGGCCAGTCCCTTCTGTCGAGCTGATTGCGTGGATGGGGACACCGACGGCAGCGCTTTCGGCGGCCGAAATTGTTTCGTCTATCCCCTCGCAGGCATCCGACTTGGTAAATAGTAAGACCGGTTGTGCGCCGCTTTCCCATAACATTGTGAGGTAGCGTTCGATTGCGTTTGCGTTGAAGGGTTTGTCGGCACCCATCACCAGAAACGCAGTATCGATATTGGCGCCGATAACCTGCTCGCCTGTTCCGGTTCCCGCTTCGTTTCTTGCGATGCGGCTCGTGCGGGGAAGAACTGCTTCCACCAGCATGGGTTTCGTGTCGCGCAGGGCGACCCAATCTCCGACAGCCGGAAATGCCTTGCCTTCATTTCGAAAACGCCCCGAGAGTTCGGCTTTAGTTTCGCCCTGTTCATGCACGACGGTGTAAAACCCCCGGTGCTCTTCGATGACGCGTCCGGGTTTGAAGCCTTCTTCCTCGTGGGGAGAAAAAGCTTGTGCGTGTTCGGGCGAGTAGCCGTAGTCTTCCAGTGTGATCGGATTCATTTGTTCTCGGGTGCGTTCTTGTTTTTACAATGTTTAGAGAACCCCTGCATGTATTC
>JBFIEP010000434.1:0-3173 GCA_041603335.1 Elusimicrobiota bacterium
GCTCAGGGAACGTCAAACCGAGCTTCGTGAAGAGGAACTCGTCAAACGCGAACAGGCTGTCCAAGAACTGGAATCATTCTTTAAAGAGGCCCAACGCAAGCGTTACACCGATACGGCCGAGCAGCTCGAAGCGATGCGCCGTCATTACCAAAAATCTTTGGACGCGGCGGGGGCCCCGAAAGAATCCAAGCCGCGGCCTGTCCCTATTAAAGAAAAACCGGTCTATCCTCCGGGGGCGGCAGCCGCGACACCGCCGCCAAAGCCTGTTGCCGCGATGCCCGCAGCAGCAGCAGCCCAAAAGCAAGCACTACCGCAGCACCCTGAACCGAAACGTCATGGGCACCGGATTAAATTCGGAATTTTGGCGGCGGTCATCGTATCGGGACTTTGGGCTTTGCAGCAATGGCACCTCGGTTCGGGCCGCGACCATGTGATTCCATTTAGTCATCCGTCTGCGCTGGTGTGGGAAGGGAAGACGCTCTGGGCCGCGGACTGGGAAGAACAAACCTTGTTTAAAATGAAACTCAGCGGGGGGCAACTCGTTGAGGATGCTCGCTACTCAATGCCGGAGTCGCATGCCGCGGGAATGGCGGTTGCGGAAGGCGATATCTACATTTCCGATTCCTGGCAGCATACGCTCCAAAAATGGCGGATCAGCAAAGGCCGAATTCTCCTCGAAAAAACGTGGCCGAGTCCCGGCCCCAACCCGGCGGCGCTGTTCTTCGACGGAATGCATTTATGGAGCGCCGATCTAACCGAACGGCGCCTCTACCGTCATCTCATTGATGACGCGCTTACTATTCTCGATTCCTATCCGATCGACCATGCCGCCGTTGGCCTCTTTGCCGATAAAGAACGATTCTGGTCCGCAGATGGCGACAACCGTATCGTGTTCCGCCACCGCTGGGACCGACGCCTAACCCCGATCCGTTCCTTGATGCTGCCCGAACTCGAGTCGGGAAAAAGCCCGCTTTCCGCATTTACGATGCGGGGAAAAAGCATCTGGCTAGGCAGGGACGGGTCCGATGTTCTCCTGGAGCGGCCGATTTGGCGCTTTGAAGAACACTCTCTCGAGCCCGCCCGACCTTGACGCCCGCGAGGGCATCCGTTAGAATTGGGGTATGGGATTTTTTGATAGATTTCGTAAGACAAAAACCGAAGAAGCCGCCAAGGATGAAGACGGGGGAATAGAACCTCTGCCCGAATTGGAAGAGGCTCTCCCTGAAGAAGAAGCCCCTGTCAAAAAGAAGCACGGCCCCCACGATTGGGCTATCCTACTCGCGATTAATACCTTTATTCTCGTGGGTTCCGTAGGGCTCCTCGGGGCCAGAATTATTCACCATTTTACCGCTCCGGAAGTTGTCACTGTCGCAAAACCGGTACCCAAACCAAAACCGGTTCCAAAGAAGGCGGCCGAGGCTCCCAAAAAAGAAGAGCCGAAAAAAGAGGCCGCAAAAAAAGACCCTCCCCAGAAGGCGCCCCCGAAAAAAGCGGCGCCTATAAAACCGCTTCCGAAACCGTCTTTAGCAGCCGCCGCCGCACCCACCCGAAAAACCCCGGCTCCCCAGTCGGAATCCGCCGAAGTCAAACCCAGCAAAAGCGAAAAAAAACGCGTGACGGCGGCCGTTTCCTTTAAACACGATGATCCCACGGCAAAGGAAGTCGCCTTAATGGGAATGTTTCTTGTGCGGTCCCAGGGCCGAAAACGGATGTTTAAGGACAGCAAAGGTGTTTGGCGCTCAACGGTTTACCTTAAAACCGGTCAAACCTACGATTACAAATTTGAAATTATCGACTCAAAGAGTCGAAAACGCACGACTTCCATCCGCCGCGTTACCGTTCCTTAACCTTAAGTCTAAATATCCTTCCAAATAAAGCGGAATTAACGCTCCGCTTTGTAGTGAATCCGTAACACCTACCTGTTATTCTCGATTCGAAGGGCCACCGCCACTGGCACGTCGGGAAACGGTCTGCATCGGCGGGGGGATATGCGTTTAGGACAACTTAGAGCTACTGGTATATTCGCGTTATTGCTGATTACAAGCATCCTGGCCTCGACTGCATCGGCCCAGGTTGCTCGTAGGCGGCATACAACCACGGTGCTGCCCGATGGGAATGTCCTCATCGTAGGCGGCACCAATGCGGCCGAAGCCGCCTTAGACTCCACCGATCTCCACCGCGGCACCGCACCGGTTTATTACGTTGCAGATACACTCAATCTCCGACGCGCATCCCACACGGCGACCTTACTCCCCGACGGCCGTGTACTCGTGACGGGAGGATGTTCAGGCACTCCAACCTGCTTGAGCATTATCACCAACACAGCGGAACTCTACGATCCGCAAAATAACTCGTGGACGACCACCGCAGGCGCGATGACCAACGCCCGCTTCAATCACACCGCGACGCTCCTTCCCAACGGAACCGTCCTTGTCGTCGGCGGGCAAACAAGTGCCGTGGGCGCGGTCACAACGAGCTGCGAAATATTCACGCCGGCAGTTCCTCCCGGTACCGGATCCTTCGCCGCATGCCCGGCAAACCTTCAACTCGCACGCGCGGGCCATACGGCAACCCTGCTCCATACCGGTCGTGTTTTTGTTGCGGGCGGCTACCTGGGCAATGCAACTCCCGGTTTCGCCGTTTCAACCGAGCTCTACGATCAAGGTCTCAATCTCTGGTCGGCAGGCCCCAGCCTGATTCAGAAACGCGCGTTCCACACGGCCACCCAAATGGGCCACCAAAAAGTATTGATTGCCGGCGGTGTTAACGGACGCAACATCGAAGAAAATTTCGGAATCATGCAGACCGTTGAAATTTACGATCCGACCTCAAACAGCATTACACCCGCCCAACCCATGGCAGCCCGGCGCGCGTTTCATTCCGCAACGCTGCTGCCTAACGGCGAGGTTGCGGTGCTCGGCGGTCTCGCCAACATAACAACTACCTACGTCAGGGAGTCCATCACCCTCGATGGAGTTTCCCGACTCGCGGTAACCCCGATTGCAGGAGCCGATGCCGTCGCTCGTCCCAGCGCGATCGGATCAACGATGACAATCAATTTTGATGATACGCAAATGTCGGTGAATGAAAACGGAATCATCATGAATGGTGATGTTTATCTCTCCAGCCCGAATATAATCACATCCTTCGGGATCGCCCATTTCCCATGGCCC
>JBFIEP010000435.1:0-3157 GCA_041603335.1 Elusimicrobiota bacterium
CTCCATTTCCTTGAACGCTTCCAACCATGCGGCATGCTGGGAATTATTGTTTGAGTTAGACATTTGGGTCTCCTGAATAGGTTGCGCTGCTTGAACTGCGGGCGCGGCGGCGGGCAATGCAGCACGCGGGGGTACGGGTTTGGGCAAAGCGGCGGCTCCTCCCTCCGGAGGATACGGACGTCCATGATTGACGCCGCTGACCTTCACGGTCAGCTTCGGTTTTTTAGCCAAGCGGGGATCAATGGCGGTGCCGTATTCTTCACAGAGAGCGGCAATATCCAGCGTCAGACCGGCAACGGCAAGCGCGCCCAACGCATCCCACAACGAACTGACGCCATGGGCATTTTTCTTATCAAGGGAAACCGCAAGATGCGGCCGGTCTCCGAGGTTATCGCGAAGCAGCGATGTCAGCACGCGGCCCGGCCCGACCTCAATGAATGTTCGAACGCCGGCGTCGTACATAGCGTCGATCTGCGACGCGAATAATACGGGAGAAACGATTTGATCCGCTAAGAGGGTCCGCATGCCTTTGGCAGCCTTTGGATACGGCTTCGCGGTGGCGTTGGCATAGACCGGGGTATCGGCACCGGTGATTTTCGCCTTTTCTAAAGACGCGAGGAAAGGATCACGTGCTTCCTTCATCATTACTGAATGAAACGCAGTTGAAACCGGCAAGCGTTTCGCTGTGATATGCTCACCGCTTAAAATTTTCTGGGCCCGGTCTACCTCAGCCGATTCTCCGGAAAGAACGGTCTGCTTCGGACTATTTTGATTTGCCGCTGCAAGATTGATCTTTGATTTCTTCAAGATTGCTTCGACATCGGAAACAGAGGCCCCAACGGCTAACATCGCCCCTTTGCCGCCTGATTGCTTAGACGATTCCGCCATCAATTCGCCGCGCTTGCGCGCGAGAGCGAGGAAGGTTTCACGGTCATAGGCACCGGACGCGTAAAGTGCAGTCAGTTCACCGAAGCTGTGTCCGCCCAACAAATCGGCTTTAAGGCCAAGCCGTTCCAAAAGTGATAAGTGCGACAGGCTCACGAGACCAATCGAAGGCTGGGACCACTCGGTCTGCGTTAATTCGTCAGTCTGAATCTTGCGATCCTCGTCGGTAAAGACCGGCCGCGGGTAAATCTTGGAGTGAAGTCCTTTCTCGTCTCCGAATCGAAGGTCCGCCGCAAAATCAACCGGCTCGCGTGCGGCGTCGAAGGCCATAAGCAAATCCTTGCCCATGCCGACATATTGGGATCCTTGACCGCTGCAGAGGAAGGCGACCTTTCCGGCTTCAGGAGTCCCCGAGGCGTAATGAATCCCCGGAGCACTCTGGAGATTCTTTTCGCAGGCCTGCAGCTTCCTGATCAGATCATTCTCATCTTTAGCGACAATCGCAAGGCGCTGCTGGGCTGAGGGCTTGAAGCGTTTGTGGGATTCACTTGCGACAAACGCAAGGAGGTCTTCCATCTCGGAAAGACCTGCGCGCATCTTTGCGCAGGCATTCAGAAGTCCCTGCTTATCGGGAGCGCACAATAAAACGAGTTCGGTCGGGAATGTGCGGTATTTATCCGCCTTATTCTTCCCGGTATATTCTTCCAAGGCAACATGATAATTCGATCCGCCGAAACCAAAGGCGCTGACGGCCGCCCGACGGGGATGATCCGAATCACGGACCCAGGGGCGGGTCTCAGTATTGAGATAAAAAGGAGTCTCCGGCATCTCGAATTTGGGATGCGGGCGGTCAACCTTGATGATGGGAGGAAGCGTTTTGTGATGCAGAGCCATGATCATTTTAAAGAGGCCCGCCGAACCGGCGGCGGCTTTCGTGTGACCGATCTGGGACTTAACACTGCCCAAAGCGCACCATTGCTTGTCTTTGCGAATCCCGTTCTCGTATACGGATCTCAAGCCGCCGAGTTCCGCGGCATCCCCGGCGAGCGTGCCGGTTCCGTGGGCTTCGACCAACTCGATGGTGGAAGGGTCGAAGGTCGCTTTTTCATAGGCGCGGCTAATGGCCTTGGCCTGTCCTTTCGATACGGGAGCGTAGACGCTTTTCGATTTACCGTCGGAAGAACTTCCGACGCCTTTTAGAACCGCGTAAATATTGTTGCCGTCGCGCTCGGCATCGGAAAGACGTTTTAGTGCGAACAGTCCGGCACCTTCTCCGAGCATCGTGCCGTCTCCTTTGTCCGAGAAGGGGCGGCAGTCGCCGCTGGCCGAGATCGCGGGTGTTTTGCTGAAGCACATGTACATCAAAATGTCGTTCATCGCGTCGACGCCGCCGGTAACCACCATGTCGGCGTCCCCGAGATAAAGCTGGTCAACAGCCATTGTTAATGCGGAAAAGGAACTCGCGCACGCAGCATCGGTGATGCAGTTTGTCCCGCCTAAATCCAAACGATTCGCGACGCGTCCGGCCACTACGTTTCCGAGCAGTCCGGGGAAAGTGCTTTCAACCCACTCAGGGTATTCGTTGACGATCCGGTCGCAGACATCCTGCGCTTCGTCTTCAGGAATTTTCGCATCGCGCAAGGCTTTAAGCCATACCGGACGCTGCAGCTTGCTCCACATGTTTCCGGCCAAGCCCAACGGGGACACAACTCCCAGCATAATCCCGATGCGGCTTTTATCAGCGTCTGCAAATCCACCCATCGTGGCTTCGTCGAGACATCGTTTGGCCGCTAAAAGCGCCAACAGTTGGGCGGTATCCGTTGAAGGCAGTTGGTTCGGCGGAATGCCGAATCCGAGGGCGTCAAAATCTACCGGCGTCAGGAACGCACCGCGCTTGCAGTAGGTTTTCTCCGGGGCCTTTGGGTCCGGATCGTAGTAATCCTCAATCAGCCAATGGGAATTGGGAACATCCCGCATCATGTCCTTGCCGGCGGCGATATCTTTCCAAAATCCTTTCTTATTAAGGGAGCCGGGGAAAATAGCGCTTAAACCGACTACGGCAATGGGTTCGCGTGACTTAATCTCGGATTGCTTTGGCATTCGTTTATTTGGGGTTCGGGAAGGTAGGATGTGCGCAACCCTATTATAGCCTTTTCCCGCTCGAAAACGACATGGTTCTTTTGACTTATGAGAGAGGACCAACCGTTTCCGGTTCCGGTATATTCCGCCCTCTCAAATGCGTCACTAGCCTGGAAAGCTTTATAAATGTAAG
>JBFIEP010000436.1:0-3156 GCA_041603335.1 Elusimicrobiota bacterium
ACCGGCATCATGAGATCGAGCAAAATGAGATCCGGAGAGTCGTTCACGGCGCGCGAGAGAGCTTCTCCCCCGTCTTTCGCTTCCAGGAGTTCGTAGAGACCGGACTGCTTCAGGCATAGGAGCATCAGCTCCCGAAAGTCATCGTCGTCGTCCGCGATAAGGATCTTCTTCTTTTCGCTCATGGTGCCAGGATACCCGCGTAGAGAGGATGGCGCAAGGTTAGCGCTGGAATCGAAGGTTCTCGATACCGTTTTTCTCGAATTCTTCGAGGTACTTCTCTTTCAGGGATTCCAGGCGGTCTTCCCGCTCTTCCGGATTCATATCCCGGACCGCGCGAAACCCTAATTGTTTTTCCAGGTCCCTATAGGCAAAACGCTCTAGAAGTTCGTACCAAAAACTCTCGTCATTGTATTCATCAATGAGACGCCGAATATCGCGGTCCATTTCGAGTTCTTCGGTGGGATTGCCGGTTTCCGGATCAGCCAACTCTGCGATCCCTCCCTCTTGGGCATGCGCCAGGAGAGTCCGCAATGCATCTTCGTAGGGGGCTAGCGTGCGAGCGGGGTCGCGAAAAGCATTCGCGGTCCATTCCCCTAAATACGCGAGCTTCACGAGCCGCTGATACTCTTCCTTTGTCAGGTTGATAACCATCGGGGCATTATATCAAGCTACAATGGAGCCATGCGAACCGCAATCCTGACGCTGCTTCTCGCTTTCCCGTGTACAAACGGCAGAGCCGAGTTCATCCTACGTCAAGTCAAGCATCCTACCGACAACGCAATAACTCCCGCCGGGCTTTCCGGGTCCGAAAAGCTCTATGCCGTTAAAAGTTTCGATCTCTACCCGGTGGCGGGCAAACAGAAAAATGGAACGCGCCTCGCGGCCGGACCTGATTTGTGGGCGTATTATCAGCAAGCCCATATCCTTTCGGATCGCTGGGTGCGAATTGTCAGGCTTTCGGACAACGCTAGCGGATGGATCCCCGGCTGGATAGAAAAGGAAGCCTTCAAGCGGGTGAAACCTACGCATCCCCCGCATTTGTTAACGAATGCCCTCGGCCGCAGATCATTGGAGGAGGCCCTTCGGGATGAACCCCGCCTTCGCCTCAAGGAAGGAAAGACCGCTTTTTTGTGGCAGATCCCGATCTTCCCCCCTAACTCAGAACGGGAACTTATCGAGGATCCGGAATCCCGCTGGGTTTTGGTGGAACGCTGGAACTCCGGGCCCCATTGGGCCGCCAGCCGATTGCTTAACACAGTCAACGGCCGGGTCGGATGGACTCTCGATTTTGCAGACTCTCCCTTCACGCTGGTAACCCCTGCGGTAGGACTTCAACCACTCTACAAGAAACAGCAAATTCCTAACTGGGTCGCTTTCTCGGCTGGACCCGCGTCATCCCTCGTGGGGGAACACTTCAAGGCACTCGGCGTCAAAGAAAAAAATTTAAAGATCCTGCCTGAAGACAGGATTCCAGAAAGGGGTATTCGCAAACAAATTTCCGATTGGCTTTCGCCGCGAACAAAAGAGAAGTCCCGGATCTTTTTATATCTATCCGGATCTCCCGCTTATCCGCTTGAAGCTATTTTTTCCGACCTAGCGGAATTGCCCGCAAAAGAAATTCTCGTAATTCTCTCCGTTCCGCTTTCAAAACCAATGCCCTCAATCCCTAGAGGCATCTCGGTGCTTTCAGCGACTTCCAAGGCCGGGCCTCTCCAACGCCAAACGGCGATCGGGATGGATGTATTCACTTACGAAATCCTAAAGACATTCAACAGCTACAATCGGTTGACAACATCGTCGCTATATAAAGAAGTAAGAAAACAATTAAAGGGACGTCAGGAACCGCAATTTAAAAAAGGCCGCTGGCGCGCGATGCAACTAAGATAAAGGATAATTTCATGAACAACTACAATCTCTTTCAAGAACTTCTGGATCTTAGAACCCGTCCAGTAACAGTAACCTTTGTCGATGAAAAACCCGAAGATATGCCGCATGTCGGCGGGGAGCCCGCAAGCTGCGGGTATTGGCGGCGCGCTGCTGAAGGAGAAGTTTTTTACACCGAGGCCCATGATCAATACGATTGTCCCATCGGGGCCCACACGCACGGAGTTCAGGTTCCTGACGCCCGGAAAAAGGAATTGGATGAAATGCTTAAGATGATGTGCGACGCCTGCTACATCTCGATGGATGAAGTTCCGGCGATTCCCCACCGGACCGATCCCTTTAAAATGGCGGTTTACGGGCCGCTGGGGAAAACGCCCGGAACGCCCGATGTGGTCCTCTTTCGCGGACCGGCGCGGCAAATGATGATTTTAGCCGAAGCGTCAACGGCAGCCGGGATTGCCGGGGATACTCCGACACTCGGCCGGCCGACCTGTGCGATATTGCCCGCAGCGATGCAATCCGGAAAAACGGCGGCTAGTTTTGGGTGCATCGGGAATCGGGTTTACACCGCTTCACGCGATGAAGACGCCTACTTCGCCGTTCCGGGAACGGCCCTCGACGCGCTCGCGGAGAAAATTCAGGTTATTGTGACCGCAAATAAAAAACTGGAAGTTTTCCACCGCGAACGCGTCGCCTGATCCCGGCTATTCTTTCTCCGGCGTTTCTCCCGTCCAACGCTCCCGGCGTTCGTCGTTACGGCGCTGCATGCGGCTGGCGATACGATCGAGTTTCTTGGCCTGATTTGCATCTAGGAAAACCTTCATCTCGGCGATCCCTTCCTTGCGGATCTCCTGTCCTTTTTTACGCGTTTCCTTCATGAGACCCCGTATCTTTTCGGCTTTAGCGTTGAGGATAGCCTCGAGTTTCTTTTCCTGATCCGCATCCAGATCGAGCTGATCGGATAGTTTATTACGCATGTGCTTCAGCATGCCCTTTCCTATTTTTTTCCCCCACCCTTCATGGCCGTGGGATCGGCGACCCTCCTCATTCCGTCCGGAACCCCGCGCATCCAGGGTGCCCGCCGCTGCGATAAATACTCCGAGGACCGCCAGTATTATGAGTTTGTTGTTCATTGGTTTCTCCTGCGGGCCCTTTACGAGACCCGTCTTTTTCTTGGACGCATGAAAGACTTCAAAAGTGTCGCGACACAAAATTCCCCCATGAGACGTCTTAAGGTAGAATGCATTTAGTGGAGAGCGATACGGTTTCAGC
>JBFIEP010000437.1:0-3154 GCA_041603335.1 Elusimicrobiota bacterium
GAGACCCGCCGCGTGCAGGAGTTCCATAATAAAGTGCGCGGCAAACATCGTTGTGCTGCACGGCTTCCAAACAACCGTGTTTCCCATCAGTGCCGGCGCGGTGGGAAGATTGCCTGCAATGGAAGTGAAGTTAAAAGGAGATACCGCGAATACAAAACCTTCAAGGGCCCGATACTCGACACGGTTCCACATTCCCGGCTGGGATCCGGGCTGGTGCTCGTAAAGATCCTGTGCGTATTTCACGTTGTAGCGCCAGAAATCGACCAGTTCACAAACGGCGTCGATTTCGGCTTGGTAGGCGGTCTTTGACAAGTTATGCATCGTGGCCGCGTTAAAAACCTGACGCCATGGACCTGCGAGCAATTCAGCCGCGCGGAGAAAGACCGCAGCGCGATCATGAAACGGAGTCGCCGCCCATTCCTTGCGGGCTTTAAGCGCAGCCTTAATCGCGTCCTGCGCGTGCTTTTTCGTTCCCAAATGGAAACGTCCAAGAGACTTGCCGTGATTATGGGGCGCGCGGATGTTGCCTAATTTTCCTGTCCGAACGGGCTGGCCGCCGATAACCATCGGGATGTCGGGCTGAAGACTTGCTAACTCTTTGAACTTCGCTTTAAGTTCTGCGCGCTCGGGAGTTCCGGGTGCGTAACTCTTGATTGGTTCGTTGACGGGTTCCGGGACTCGGAAAATTGCGTTGGACATCTGGGGTGCTCCTCCTTAAAAATCTTTACGCTGCAAACATATTCAGCCAAATACGCCCCTACCGCGTCCAGGAGGTCGCGGGAACCGAAGGACCTAATTTCAGACCTGCCCTAAGACCCATTGATGAGCCTCAACTAGTTGTTTTGACGCATATCATCAATTCCATCTCAACAGAGCCCTATACTAGATGTGTCGAAGAGAGAAACCACCATGAAAAACTTAAACAACATCCTCCTTTCCGCAATCCTTCTCGGCTTGGCCTCAGCAGCCCAAGCAAGGGTAATCGCCGTCCGCATCCCGACGATTCTCCCTACGAACCCAATCATTATCAAGACCAACGCTCCCACGATCCCGACCTCGCAGATCCCCACGATCAACATTCCCAACATCATCCCGACTATCGGAGAGCTGCCGCAGCCCGTGATTCCCACGCCGACCTTCGCCGCCGAAAGAGCTGAGCAGCCCGTTGTCAGAATGAGGACCTACGGTCACGCCGCCCGCGTGCACGCGGTCCCCGTTCCCCTCGTTCAAGCGGATGCAGGTTCCGACCGCAAATCTCAACGGCGCGATACCGTAGAGAATCGACTTAGCACTGCGCGTTTAGTTGAGTCCATTGCAAACGCCTTGGGTCTTGAAGACGCAACTACTTTGGAGGACCTCGAGAGCGCTTTCGACGGCCGCGCTGACGAGGATACGGCGGACGAAAAATCCGGAATCGTCGTCCTACCCGAACGCGAGCTGGAAGAAGAGCTCGGACTCCACTAAGACACAGCGCCCACGCCGCGAGTGTCTACCGAATGGCCGCCCCGGAAGGGGCGGCCTTTTGATTTGAAGTGCGTAGTCGAGAAAAAACAAGCCATGCTTCCCACAGCATGGCCGCCGACAAACCGAGCAGCAATAGACTCAAACCCGCCAAGAGGTACTCTCTGGAGCGGATAAATCCAACGAGCCCGATAGCCATTGAGACCGAGGTCATGGCGGTGAGAAACAACATCGGTGCGAGCACGAAGCCGTAAGGCTTCTTTTTTAGAGCAAGGTACACGCTTAAGACGATAAGGCAAAGCCCGGCAAGCATCTGATTTGTCGCGCCGAACATCGGCCAGAGCGCCTTCCAATTACCTCCGTAGACAAGCAGGAGGGGGGAAAGGGCTGCAATTCCCGACGCCGTAAAACGGTTGGTAAGCGCCGGAATCCGGTACGCCTCACCTAACTCCGCGATGATATAACGCTGAATGCGGGTCGCTGTATCAAGTGTCGTGGCTGCAAAACTAATAACCATGACCGCGATAGCCGCACGTGCGAAATCCTCGGGAAGACCCACACCCTCGCTCATGAAACGCGAGCCGCCTTCAACAAAGGCGCCGATCTTAGCGCCAAGACCCTTCGCGTGGGACCACGAATGGTAATGCCCCTGCCACGCCGATAGACTCTTAAATCCCGCGGTGCAGGCGAGGACCGACATGAGGGCAAGTGTCCCCTCCCCAAGCATCCCGCCGTATCCAATCGGGCGTGCATCGGTAAGTTTATCGAGCTGCTTGGAAGTCGTCCCCGAGCTCACCAGCCCGTGAAATCCGGAAACCGCCCCGCACGCGATCGTAATGAATAAAAACGGAAACCACGGAGGACCATCCGGCACATTGAAATTCAACGCGGGTGCTGCCATCGGAGGATGCACAATCAGCAGCCCGAGATACATGAGGCCGAGGCCAAGAAATAGTTTATGAGAATTAATGAGATCCCGCGGCTGCAGCAAAGACCAAACAGGGAGAACCGAAGCGGTAAAGGCATACGCGAGCAAAAACCCGATCCAAATATTCAATGCCGGAATTCCGAAGAGATCGGGCATCACGATCGGATATTTCGTCCCAAGCCACACCATCCCGATCAAAATAACCAGCACGATGAGTGAGGGAATCAGCAAACCCACGCGCTTCCTGTAAGCGAGCCAACCGATAACGGGAGCGATCACGATCTCGAAATTGATCGGCAAAATGGTCGCAGGATATTTAATGAAAAGTATTGCGATCACATAGGCAAAGACCGCTAAAACAATCCAAGCCAAAAATAGAACGATCGACAAAAAGAGAAGGCGGGCACGGTCCGACAAAATCGGAGCGGTCAAATCCCCGATCGAACGACCCTCATTTTTGGCGGAAACGACAAGGCAGCCGTAGTCATGAACCGCCCCGATAAAAATCGTTCCGAAAACAACCCATAAAACCGCCGGCACCCAACCCCAAATTACCGCAATAGCGGGTCCCACAATCGGAGCGGCTCCGGCCACTGAAGTGAAATGGTGCCCGAATAGCACATGCTTAGGCGAAGCCACAAAATCGACCCCGTCGGCTTTTGTATGGGCCGGGGTGGGGGAATCTCCTTCCCCGTCAAACACCGATTTAGAGAGGTATGCTGAATAAAACCGATAGGACAAAGCAAAGGCGGACAGGCCGAAGGC
>JBFIEP010000438.1:0-3143 GCA_041603335.1 Elusimicrobiota bacterium
GATATGAGAAAAGGGATGCGCCAGCAGAAGTTAGCCGTCGATTGCGTCTATTGGCCCTTAATTCGATTCGTCCCGCGCCGGACGGAAGCGGGACTGCCTCCTCTGCAGATTGATTCAAAACGCACGAAGGTGCCGCTGGAAGACTACATCTATAACGAGGCCCGGTACCGGGTTTTATCGATTTCCCGGCCCAAGGAAGCGAAACGGCTTCTAGCCCTCGCCAAGGAAGATGTCGAACGCCGTTGGCAGATTTTGCAGGAGGCGAACCGTGGAGCTTAAAACGCGTTATCTGGGTTTGGATTTGAAAAATCCGATTGTTCCGTCTGCCGGTCCCATGACCGCAGAACTCGACGGATTAAGAAAACTTGAGGATGCGGGCGCCAGCGCGGTGGTTCTGCCGTCATTATTTGAAGAACAAATCGAAACAGAAGCCCGTTCGCTGCATCACTACATGGAGTACGGAACCGAGAGTAGTTCCGAGGCAACAACCTATATGCCTCAGATTGATTTCCATGCCCGACCCGATGAATATCTTGAGAAAATCCATCTCGCGAAAGCGAGCCTCGATATTCCGGTTATCGCCAGCCTTAACGGCTACACCTCCGGCGGATGGACCGAGTACGCCTCCTTTATCGAGGAGGCCGGTGCCGATGCCCTTGAGTTGAACCTTTACCGGATTTGCGCGGATCCCGAAATAACCGGACACGACATCGAAATCGACGCTGTGGAAACGGTTTCCGAAGTCCGCAAACGCATCAAAATTCCATTGGCGGTTAAAATCGGCCCTTACTACAGTTCGATGTCGAACATGGCGGCACGCTTTGTAGAGGGGGGTGCTGACGGTCTCGTTCTTTTTAACCGTTTTTATCAACCGGACATCGATCTCGAAGAACTCGAAGTGAAGGCGAACCTGGTATTGAGCACGGCGCAGGCCATCCGGCTGCCCCTGACATGGATAGCGCTTCTGCATAAACGCGTCGACGCGTGCCTTGCGGCAACCAGCGGGATCAGGGATCATAGCGATGTGCTAAAAGTTATAATGGCCGGGGCCGACGTGGCGATGATGACCGCGGAGCTTTTGCGAAGGGGACCGGGTCATATTGATGCCGTTTTAAACGGAATGATTCGTTGGATGGAAGAGCATGAATACGAATCGGTCAATCAGATGCGCGGGAGTTTAAGTCAGATCTCCTGCGAGAACCCGGATGCCTTTGAACGATCTCAATACGTAAAAACGATTACGGGGTATCACGTATGAAAAAGAATCAACCATTAACCGATTTTAAGACTCAAATTCTTAAATCCTTGGCCTCATTGGAGGTCGCGATTGGATCCTTGGTATTCCTGATGGTTCTGATCGTCATGTGCACCCTCGAACAGGTTGACCTCGGAACGTTTGGAGCTGTCGATAAATATTTTCGAAGTGCGTTCCTCTATTACGGGTCCGTACCGGTGTTCCCGGCGGGGGGCATTGTCGGTTTGGTGCTGCTGCTCAATGTCTTGGGCTCGATGGCGCTGCAGCTTCGCAGGGATAAGAGTAAAACCGGGATTTGGCTGATCCATTCCGGGCTCGTCGTTTTGGTGCTGGGGGAATTTGTTACCGGAACCTTCGCGATTGAGTCTCAATTGGCGGTTGAAGAGGGGCAGAGTATGAATTTCTCCGTCAGCACCCGATTGAACGAGCTGGCGATTTTTGACCGCAGCGATCAAAAGCTGGAAACCGTTTATTCTTTGAAGACAAAGACGCTGAGAAAAAATAAAGAGATCGAGCGTTCCGAATGGCCTTTTAAACTGCGAATCCAGGAATTTCACCCAAATGCAATGGCCGGTCCGAGGCCTCCAGGACTTGCGTTTCCCTCCCGGGCGACAAGGGGGCCCGGAAAGGAAATGCTGCTCCGGCGTCAGACCGCGACGAGTCGGGATGATCGGCGCAATCTCCCGGCGGCCTTTATTGAAGTGATTGAAAATGGGAATGTTCTAGGCACATGGATGGTGTGGGCGGGCCTTGAGGGCATCCAAGAATTTACGGTAGGAGGAAAAAAATTCGCGATGCAGATGCGGCCGGTACGGCGCTATCTCCCCTTTACCGTCACCCTGAAGGATTTCTCCCATGACCGTTATGCCGGAACCAATATCCCGAAAAACTTTTCGAGCTTGGACCGTCTGCAAAATCCCGCGACAGGTGAAGACCGGGAAGTACTGATCTACATGAACAATCCCCTGCGGTATCTGGGGAGAACGTTTTATCAATCCAGTTTCGGAAAAAACGACACCCTATCGGTTCTGCAGGTGGTTGAGAATCCGGGTTGGCTTCTCCCCTATATTTCATTCGTCGTCATGGCCCTGGGCTTGATGGTCCACTTCGGTCTCATGATCACTAAATTTAAGCCTGCTTCCGGAGCCTCGTCATGAAAAAGAACATGCCTTTGATCGTCGGCGCGTTAGCCGTCCTTTATTGCTTCTCCGGAATGCGTGTGCCCTCGGCAGAGAAGGAAATCGCCGCCTTTGGAGCATTGCCCGCCTTGCATGAAGGACGGGTAAAACCCCTGGATTCCATTGCGCGCAATGTTCTCCTCGTGACGCGCGGCAAGCAAAGCGTTAAATTAACCGGGAAGAAGATAAGTCCGATGCGCTGGATGCTGACGGCGTCCTCCAATTACGCGATCGCCGACGAAATTGAAACGTTTCGCATTGATGATCCGGATGTGCTGAGTGTCCTCGGCAAGCGCAGTGCGGCGGGACGCTACCATTCCTTCGCCACGATGGCCCCGCATTTTGACGCGCTTGATGCGCAATACCAGCGCGCCAGCAGCGTCGAGTCTCAGCAGCGAACCCGCTTCGAGCGGGCGGTCGTAAACCTGCGCGGGCAGTTGAGTCTGTATCAGCAGATGAAAAAATCCCTGCGCAGCGAGGCCCAAGGGTCGCATCGGGAAGAGCTGGCGAATTTCCGGCAGATCGTGAAGTCGGCCGGCCCCGCATTCTCGTCGCATGGCTCCGGGGGGGCTGTCGGAGATCCGGCTATGCTGCAATTGGCGATGTCGGCTTTCTCCCGGTATACACGCCTTGCCGAAGTGGCTTTGTACCGGCCGATTCCTCCGGCACCGGGTGCGAAGGATACCGATTGGCGCAATACGGGAGAGGCC
>JBFIEP010000439.1:0-3135 GCA_041603335.1 Elusimicrobiota bacterium
GAGTCGCGTACCGCCTTCATGTATTGAGCGCCTTGGCGGGTGCCTTGTCCGTTGCTTTGGTCGCCTGGTGCGTCGCCCGGCGCTCTCCAGGGGAGCATGGATTGATGGGTGCGATGGTCGCGGGCCTGCTGCTCGCTCTTTCCCCGTCTTTGTGGCATCTATCTCTCGTCAGCGAGATGTACAGTTTAAACGCTCTTGTGGGCGCGGCCTTGTTTGCGCTATTGCTTCCTCGTCCGGGTCCCGCCTCCAACCGCCGGTTATATGCCGGGTCGCTGCTGTTTGCGCTGGGTCTTGGAAATCATCAGACTCTCGCGGCGGTGTTGCCGGGTTTACTGCGCAGTGCACGGTTTCAATTTACGCGACGACGTGTCCTTGCCGTATCAGGGTTCTTTCTTTTGGGGTTCGCGCTTTATGCTTACTTGCCGATTCGTTCCTTTGCCGATCCTGTTTTGAATTGGGGCGAACCCGAATCTCTAAAAGCATTTTTCCGGTTAATCACCCGCGGAGATTACGGCGGGGTGCGTCTCCACCCCGAGCGTCCGGCGGGCCTCTTCTCCGCGGGAGCTTGGGTGACCGGGTTGGCGTTTAGCGGGGATCTTCTCATCGGAGAATTTGGATGGTTCGGTGCGTTTCTAGCGGCGTGGGGTTTTCTGTGCGGACGCCATCGCCCCGAGGTACAAGGAGCCGGATTAGCGGCACTTTTATCGGGCCCCCTGTTTATCGTCTGGGCAAACCTGGACCCGGCCAGGCCGGAAACGTATGCAATCCTTGAGCCCCATTTGGTTTTGCCGGTTGTGTTCGGTGCCTGTCTTGCGGGTTGGGGGTTTGCGGATCTGTTGAAGATATCCACTCCAAGATTGAAGGGAGCGGCCGGTCCTGTTTTGGCTTTGTTGTTTGCTGTTTCCCATTCGTACTCGCATTCCCAAACCGCCGCTGCGCGTTTATTAACGCGATGGGATCTCAGTGCTTATGATTTTGGACGCGCGCTCGGAACGGATCTCCCGATGGGTGCGCTCTTATTCGACCTCGACGATCAGACCGCGTTTACGGTGAGTTATTTCCAGCATGTACGCAAAGAGCGGCTCGATCTGACTCCATTGCTTTACTTCAGAACACGATGGGGTTATGAACAGTTGAAGCGGAGGCATCCGGATCTTCTTCCTGACCGGGAGATTGATTCCGGCCAAGAGCTTGCCGCCGAACTTATCCGGTTTAATTCCGCGGCTGGAAGGCCCCTGCGCATCGACCTGCCGCAAAAAACACCGCCGGGATCCCGTTATGCCCCAACGGGTTTGACCTATCAATTGCTGTTTAATCGGCCCGAATTGACAGAAGGGCAGAGGCTTTTTGAAGCGGCACTTTCTAAAATAAAACTGATGCGTCTGCGCCCTCCTCCTAAGGAGGCGGGTTTCTTTTCTCAGCATGTCGCTGACTATTACGCAAGTTCCTTGAGCAATCTCGGGATCAACGCCCAGCACCTCGGAAGAAATGATGAGGCGGCACGCCTTTATCGATCAGCACTTTCCCGGAATCCGGAATTGTCCCAGGCATGGAACAATCTTGGAAATACGTATTTGAATTTACGCGACAAAAAAGGGGCTGAAGGCGCCTATCGTGCGTCTTTACGTTCGGCTCCCTCCGGGCGTGTCCGCTACAATCTTGGACGGGTTCTTTTATTGGATGGCCGGTATCCCGAGGCTGAAAACGAGCTGCGCCGGGCAATCGACGAAGACGGTCCTCCGGCCGCGCAGAACGATCTCGGCCTTGTCTATCTCCGCACAAATCGCCCCCGGGAAGCGATTAATCAATGGGTATTGCTGTTGCGGAAACACCCTGATTTCTACCTCGCGTATTACAACCTGGGATTGGGTTTTGAGATGATCGGGGATCTGCCGAAGGCGAGGATAGCCGTGCGCACGTTCCGCGATTCTACAAACGACCTCCGGGAAAAAGCGGAAGCCGTCGTCTGGCTCGACCGCCTCGGTAAGCCCTAGAAACTGCTAGACTCACGGCGATGAACGTCGAAGAACAGATTGAGATATTGGGCCGTGGTGCGGTGGAGCTTGTCAGTGAGGAGGAGCTCCGCAAAAAACTTTCCTCCGGAAAAACACTCCGGGTTAAGCTCGGTGTTGATCCGACCTCCCCCGATTTGCACCTCGGTCACTCCGTCCCGCTGCAGAGAATGCGGTCCTTTCAGGATCTTGGGCATCAAGGTATCCTGATTATCGGTGATTTCACGACCCGCGTTGGGGATCCTTCCGGTCGCGACGGCACACGCCCCGTTCTTTCCAGGGAAGAAATCGAAGCAAACGCAAAAACGTATACGGATCAGGCTTTTAAAGTCCTCGATAAGGAAAAAACCGAGGTCGTTTACAATTCCGAATGGCTAGAGCCGTTTATGGAAAAGCAATTGCTGACTACGCTGCGGAGCCATACCGTTCAGCAGATATTGGCGCGCGAAGATTTTCAAAACCGGATGAAGGCCAATAGTCCGATCACCATGCTTGAGCTGTTGTACCCCCTCCTTCAAGGATATGACTCCGTCGCGGTTAAGGCCGACGTCGAACTCGGCGGCAATGATCAACTCTTTAACTTGTTGATGGGACGTAAGATGCAGAAAGATGAAGGCCAGGATTCCCAGATCGCAATGACCTTGCCGCTTCTGGTCGGCCTCGACGGCGAAAAGAAGATGTCAAAGTCCTACGACAACACTATCGGCCTAACCGATTCGCCCCGGGAAATGTTCGGCAAGTTGATGCGCGTCTCCGATGAGGCGATGTGGGCGTACTATGAATTGCTGACGACTGACGACATAAGGGCGGTGAAATCACTTCACCCGATGGAAGCGAAGAAATCATTGGGTGAAAAGCTCGTCACGCGTTTTCATTCGGCTGAAGCGGGTGCCGCCGAGCGTAAATTTTTTGAAGATACCTTCTCTAAGAGGGAAGCCCCAAAGGATGTCCCCGAGGTTCGGGTAACAGCCGCCCAGTTGGAGACGCCCTGGTTCCAATTTCTTGTTGATATTGAAGCGGCTAAGACGAAGAATGAAGCCCGCCGATTGTTAAAGCAAGGGGCGGTGAAGCTGGGAGACGCGAAAGTCGCTGAGGATGCCAAGGTCGCGATTCTCAAAGATGC
>JBFIEP010000440.1:0-3134 GCA_041603335.1 Elusimicrobiota bacterium
CCTTGAATCAAGTAGTGGGGGCAACAATTGTGCCGGTCAAAAAGCACTGCAAAAAACAGCAGATTTTTTCCTGGAACAAAATGCGTCGGGGGGTGTCCAATGCGTATGCGCGATTACGAAACGTCTCGGTTCTTTAATCTGCTGGAAAGCAGACCTCTTCTGGATTCCAACCAAGAAGGCGTCCTGGCTCGGCGTCTTATAACCCATCGGCGCCGTTGGCGGACCCTGGTTCTTTCCTCTCCGGCAGCCATGAAAGAGCTCCTTAAATGGCGAAAACTACTCGCCGATGGGAGTCTCCCGGCCAAGCGGCTTATGCCTCGCGGACGGACAAGCGAAAAGCAGCTCCGCGAAATGGAGAAGCAATTCAAAAAAGCAGCCGGCTCGGTGGAACGCGATCTTAAAAGGATCGAAACCCTTAATCGGGGGAAGATCGGCCCGAAACGCCTCAAAGAAATCCATACATTGCGGACGCGGATGCTCAAAACCGCCGCGTCGCTTAAGCTCAGCGACGCCCGCATGGTCCGCCTCGCTGAAGCGGCAAGACGCCGCGATTCGCGGCTAAAAAGGATCGAAGAGGATATCCGCAAAGATGAACACGCGCTTATTGAAGCCAACCTCCGCTTGGTTGTTTCGATCGCACGCCGGCAACTCGTTCCGGGATTCGATCTGTTCGATCTGATTCAAGAGGGGACAATCGGTCTCATGCGCGTCGCTGAAAAATTTGACCCGGAAAAGGGATGCCGCTTCTCGACCTACGCGACCTGGTGGATCCGGCAGTCCATCCGCCGCGCGGTTCAGGATCAGGAACGGAGTGTACGCCTGCCCGCTCATGTTCGCGACATGATTCAAAAAGTCGGGAAGGCGGTAGAGAAGCATTGGCAAAAATACGAGCAGGCTCCCCAGGTGTGGGAACTCGCCCGCGCCCTGCGCGTTCCCGCCGAAAAGGTAACCGCCGCTTTAAAAGCAATTCGTGAGCCCATCGCTTTCGATGCGGGCAGTGAATTCGAAGAAGTGCTGCCTCTTGAGCAGCGTCTGGCGGATCTCGAAGCCCCGGCTCAGGACCGCGGATTATTTGAAACGCTGCGGCATCAAGAAGTCGAAAACGCGTTAACAGGCCTTCCCGATCGGGTCGCCGATATTATACGGATGCGGTTCGGTCTAAATGGTCGGCCGGAACACACACTGTCGCAAATAGGCCGCGAGTTCGGCATCACGCGTGAACGCGTGCGTCAAATTCTAGAAGAGGCCTTCGAAAACCTCAGAGAGCGCGAGCCGCTCGAAGATTACTACGAAGCCTAGCTAGAGGTGCCAGGCACCCCTACCACTAATTTGCGGTTCCGCGTGCGGCGGCCTTTGTGCGGTCGAGAGCTTGGTTATAGCGTTTCCGCTCTGCCTGGACTTCGGCAAAGAATGCATTGAGTTCGGACTGGGCGTGATCGAAGGTTTGTTTCTGATCGATTTTTCTGATCTTGGAATCGTATTCAAGAAACGATAGCACGCGTTCGGCGTCAGACTTAGCGAAATCCGTCCACCAACCATGAAGAACGGTCTTGCCGTGCATCCGTTCAATGAGTCGTTTCCAATCCGCGCGGGTCGAGGTTGGATGATTGATCACCCGAGCAAGCGTATGGCATTGACTGCACACCAATCCCATAAGACGATAATTCGCTTGCTGCCCGACCGGATAATCGGCGACATTAATCGTGTCAGGACCAAGATCCGCCGGGAATCTGGCCTGGAGTTCCGTCAAGGAAAAGCGCGTGACCGGCTCCGGCTCGGGAGTCGGGCGACAGGATACCGTTAACGACGCAAGCGTCGCAATGAGTAGTAAATTTTTCATCGGTCCCCTCCACCCGCATAAACGGGGGCTGTTCCAATCCGCACCCAACAGTCCGCCGCCGCCGCCTCGAGTAATCGAAATGCAGGGGCCGCAACCTTGAGCCGCTCCCCTCTCTGACGCTCCACCATTCTCTTCAAATCATCCAGATCATAAACATACACGCCTTCGGCTTTTGAAGCCTCGGCGGCCACGTTGCGAGGCAATCCCAAATCAATCACAAAAAGCGGGCGCCCCCCCCGCAAAGCCACAGCGCTCGCCGCCCCGGCCTGATCTAAGAGAGGTTGTGATGCTCCTGTGGAAAATACGGCGACATCCGCGCCTGCCAATGTTTCAAGCGCTTCATTAAAATCGACCGCCTTCCCGCCCAGGTCTTTCGCGAGCGACTCCGCCTTTTCAAAGGTTCGATTCGCGACGGAAATGTTTTTTACTCCTTTCGCGCTCAGATGCAGCACAGTCGATCGCGCCATAGCGCCGGCACCGAGCACGAGGACATTAAGACGTTCCTCATCTCCAAAAATCTTGCGCGCAAGAAGAGCGGCAGCCCCTCCGATGGAGCGAAATCCGATTCCGATATTTGTTTCACGTCGCAGCCGTTTTCCCGCTTCAAGCGACTTTTGAAATAAGATGTGCATGCTGCGGCCGGCGGAACCTAAACGAACGGCATCGGCGTATGCCGCGCGTACCTGTGCAAGGATTTCGGTTTCACCGATAATCCAGGAATCCAGACCCGAGGACACCCGGATGAGATGACGCACGGCGTCACGGCGATGGCGGACAAAAAGATAGGGGGTCAAATCCCTCCCCGCAACTTCCGAGAAAGCCTTAATCGCGCGTTCGGGGCAATTCCCAACACCGTACAATTCGAACCGACTGCAGGTGGATAATAACACGCCTTCCTGGAGGCCTAAACGCTCTTTCCAAAAGGCCAGTCCGGACCCCCCTTTGGCGAGACGCTCTCTAACCGCCACCGGAGCGGTTAAATGGCTCAGTCCGACCACCCAGAGGTCGCTCATGCCTTCGTCTCCTTGTACTCGGATTCAAATACATCGGTGGTCTGCTTCTCTCCGGCCGCTCCCAGCTTCTCTTGGACGGTTTCTGGAAGATATTGCTCGATGAGAGGAATAAAAATCGCTTCTTCTTGTTCCAAGTGCTCCGTTAGAACAGACGTGAAATCGGTCGTCGCGACAATTTGACCCAAAACCCCTTCGGGTGTCTGCAGCGCCTCAATCAACTCCCCGATACGCTTATGGACTTCCTCGTGTTCTTTATCGAAAGATTCCAATAATTCGGGTGA
>JBFIEP010000441.1:0-3133 GCA_041603335.1 Elusimicrobiota bacterium
CCCGGATCCGAACGCTCCCTATCCATCCTTGTCGTTGATGACGAGGAAGACAACCGTCTAATTTTAAGGAACCAACTCAATGCGACTCCGGGTTGGAAACTCACGATAAAAGAAGCCGATTCCGCAGAAACCGCGATAGATTCCTTACGGGATCACATGCAGGATGTTGTTTTTCTCGATTATCGCCTTCCAGACATGGACGGGATTAAGGTTCTCGAACAAATCCGCCAGCTTCATCCGAAGATCGCCGTTGTCATGATGTCGGCCGTCGGCAGCGAAAAAACAGCCGTTGAAGCGATGAAACGGGGAGCGATTGATTACCTGGTTCACCAGGACCTCCGTTCCTCGGATCTAGGACAACTCCTCCGTCGAGCCATCGAGATGCAGCTTCTCCAAAGCGAAAATCTCGAATTACGCCAAGTGAACCGCATGAAGGACGAGTTCATCTCCAGCGTGAGCCACGAATTACGAACACCGCTCGCCGTTATTCTCGGCTATGCGCGTGCTCTGGAAGACGGCGATCTCGGCGATGTTAATGAAAACCAGAAGAAAGCCCTGGAAGCCCTTCGGGGACGCGGCGACAAAATGCTCGAGATGGTGAACCAACTTCTATCCTTTAAGGAAACCACATACAACAAGCAGGAAGTTCTACTGCGGCCCACCGATTTCTCATCCTATATTAAGGAATTCCTCGAAGGCGATTGGGCCGCAAAAAAAGCCCGTAAAATTTCATTCGAAGCAAATCTCGTCGAGGACCCTCTATGGATACTGGCAGATCCCGACCAGCTCAAAGAGGCCTTTGAGAATTTGATCTCCAACTCCATCAAATTCAGCCCGGAGGGAGCGACCGTTTCCATATCGATGGAGGTCCGCTCAGGCCGCGAAGTATGGACACGTTTCCATGATCAAGGGCGCGGAATTCCCCCGGAAGCACTACCCCGCCTATTTGAGGGCTTCTTCCATACCGACAGTGAATTGACCCGCGACACATCGGGACTCGGCCTAGGTTTGGCACTTACCCGACAAATCGTCGAATTACACGGGGGGCGCATCTGGCTGGATTCAGAGGGTCCGGGCAAAGGGACCACCGCAACGATTTCATTGCCCTTATCTGAGCCCGATACACCCCATGTCATTATTGAGCAGGAGAAGCGTGCTGAGAAACGACGCATCCTGGTCTGCGAAGACAACTCCGATATCGTTGAAATCATCAGACTTTTTATGGCCGGATTTTCAAATAATCTTGAGTTAACAACAACATTCACAGGACGCGAAGCCATTGAACTCGTTGCCGATCGGCATTTTGACCTGCTCATGCTCGATATGATGCTGCCCGATATGAGCGGGATGGACGTCCTGGAACGGGTCCTGAGGGCCCCGGAAGATAAACAGCCCCCGGTGCTGATTATGACCGGTCACACGGAAGCGGCCAAGCAGGCTGTTCGCAAGGGCGCAAAAGACTTTCTCATGAAACCCTTTACAAAACAGGATTTTTTGAATAAAGTCCTCTCCTTCATCGGCCTGGATCGACGACAGAGCCGCAAAAAATAGCGATTCATGCCGCCCGAACTCCTCCCCCCGACATATTTAAAAAGTCTGATTTCTGTTGACCTAAACACCCCCGGTTCGATATAATGACTCCAATGGATTATAGATGGCAATAAGACGTAGAGGAAGTAAGGGCAGACCACCCCCACCGCCAAAAGATCGCACTCGGATCAACCAACACATTCGAGTTCCCGAAGTAAGACTCATCGACGACGATGGGGCACAGCTTGGGGTAAAATCGATTCAAGAGGCCCTTGGGATAGCACGCGCAAAAAATCTCGACCTAGTCGAAGTTGCGCCGATGGCAAAGCCCCCGGTTTGCAAGTTACTCGAATACTCGAAGTATAGGTACGAGCAGGAAAAGAAAAAGCGGGAGGCCAAGAAGCACCAGAAGGCGGGTCTCCTGAAAGAAGTAAGGTTTTCGCCGGCGATCGGATTGCACGATCTTAACGTTAAGATCTCGCATGCTGAAAAGTTCCTGAAGGATAACGACAAGGTTCGCTTTACAGTATTTTTCCGAGGCCGACAAAACCAGCATAAAGATATCGGAATGGCCCTACTGAAGTCGGTCACGGAACGCCTCGCGGAAATCGCGACGGTGGAACAAAGACCGACGACGGACCGGAACCGAATGATGATGACTTTGGCCCCGAGGCACTAAGCTCCGGGCAATAAACAGCGAAGGAATATACGATGCCGAAAATTAAAAGCCACAGCGGAGCCAAAAAGCGGTTTAAGACAACCGCTTCAGGCAAAGTCAAACATAAGAAACCCGGCCTGCGCCATCTACTGACCCCCGGGTCAGGCAGCTACGGCCGCAAGAAACGCAAGGACGGCATGCTCAACAAAACCGACACCGCTAAGGTGCATCGGCTGCTTCCTTACATTTGATCGGGGACACGGATAAGCAATGAGAATTAAAGGTGGACAAACAACGCGCAGCCGCAAGAAGAAAGTTTTCAAGGCGGCCAAAGGCGCATACGCTTCAAAAAGCAAGAACTGGCGACACGTCGTACAACACGTGGAAAAAGCCCAGCACACGAGCTACACGGGACGCAAGGATCGAAAGACGGAATACCGTTCCTTGTGGATCACCCGCCTCAACGCGGCCTGCCGCGAAGAGGGAACGACCTACGCGAAATTTATCGCCGGCCTGAAGAAAGCGGAGATCACGCTTAACCGCAAGATGCTCGCTGAAATGGCGCTTCGCGATGCCGCGTCGTTTAAGCAGATCGTAGAACTCTCCCAGGGATAAGTCCCCCCCGTGGAATGGGAACAGCAGCTGCAGGGTCTTTCTGACTCTGCAGCCGCTTCCATTTTAGGGTCTGATTCTCTCGACGCCCTGGAGGCGGTTCGAGTAGAGCTCCTCGGCCGCAAAGGCACCATCACCGCGCTGCTAAAGGGACTTAAGGATCTCCCCATTGAAGACCGCAAGGAGCGCGGACCCCAGGTCAATTCGCTGAAAGAAAGCATCAGCGGGAAAATCGAAAGCCGCAAAGCCTCCCTGGAGCGCGCGGCGATGGACGCCAAGCTCGCGCAAACAACGATAGACAGAAGTCTCCCGCCGCGCCCTTCGGGGCTCGGA
>JBFIEP010000442.1:0-3132 GCA_041603335.1 Elusimicrobiota bacterium
AACCGTCCTCGCCGATAGTCGGCGTAACGAACAGCTTGACGCCGACGTCCACAAAGGTGACCTGCTCGGAAGTAGTCGTCGGCGAACCACCGCCTGGGTTCACGACCGTCGTTGTCACATACGGTTCCCGCGTTCCAACGAGGATCTTCGCTTCATGACCGTTGAGTGTCGTAATGCGAGGAGAAGAGAGAATGTCGGTCTTGCCGATCGTCTTAAGTAGCTTGATCGCGGCCGTCAACGACGTCGGCGCCAACTTGGTCAATGTCGCGACTGTTCCCTTATTCGTGGCGTCAGCGACACTCTGGGATCCCACGGGAAGAAACTGCAGCTTGCTGACAATACGCGCCGTTCCCTGGACCGACGAACCAATATCCCCCCGAAAAACGTCCCAATCGATTCCCAGCTGGTTGTTGTCGTCCAGCCCGACCTGAACAATCTTGGCTTCGATCATCACGACCTGATGGGGGATATCGAACGCCTTGATAATTTTTCCGATATCCCGGATGCGCCTCAAACTTCCGCGCACTAAAAGGCGGTTGGTCCGGATATCCGCCTTGACGCTCCCCTCAAGCGGATCGTCGCTTGGGGGAATGAGCTCCATAATTTCTTCGACCTTCGCGTAATTCAAAATAAAGGTCGTTGCCGGGAGAGGTTTATCGAGCGTGGCGATGGCCTCCTTCATTGCCGCCAGCCCCTCGGGCGTATCGATCAAAAGCAGCGTCCCCCCCGAGACCACGACCTCGCCTTGCTGGGTTTTCAGTCGATCGAGAACTTCGAGAACCTCGCTGGGCCGCGCGTACTCCAATGGGAGCGTGACGATACGACGGGCCGCTCCCGGCTTGACCCCGTATAATTTCTCAAAGTCGCCCGCGGGAATGACCTGAATAACGTCCCCCCGACGGACATAGGAAAGTCCGTTGCTCTCGACGATCGCCTCGAACGCCTCCCATGCATCGACGCCCTTCAAATACATCGAAACCTTTCCCTTGACCTTGGACCCAGTGACGATGCTAATCCCAGTGGTTTTAGAAAGAATCTTAAACGCCTCCCCGATATCCAAACCCCGCAATTCCAGCTGGACCTTGCGGATGTTCGGATCCCGGCTCATCCCCGGCTCGCCGATTAGAATTGGAGTCCGCAACTGCTTGAAATCCCGCTTCCCCGAACGCTTCCCACGGCGCTGGTTGAAACGCTTCAATGCCTGACGCCGATGCTCTAAAGGGCCGCCCCCTCCGCTCACCCCTCCGCCGGACGAAGAAGGCGCGAAATCGGGAGCGTCGGAGGCGGAGAACCCTTGCCCCAATTCCTGATCCTGGGATGACGCCTGGCTCGCATGACCGGCCGGTGACGGGAACTGGCTTTCATTTCCGTACGGGGTCGGAATCAAGGGCATGCCGAATTCATCTTGCGCGGATGCCGGGACAACCATCCCGAAGACGAGCATTCCAGCCATTAGGATTCTCGTGACTTTCATAAAAACCTCATTGCCGGAGCGTTACTGTCCGGCCTCCTATATCCAAAACGACACGACCGCCGCCGAGGGATTTAACCCTGAACCCCCGGATCGAATCACCCTTCTTCAAATAATGCGTCGACCCTTGCCGAGAATCCGACACGATAGCTTCCAGATTTTTGCCATCTCCCATAAAACCCTGAAGACTCAATCCTTTTGAAAGCTGCGCGACACTCGGCCCCTCCTTGATTACCTTCCGCGTGCCAAACAGCATCCGGGAATTTATCGCCGCACTGTACTTCGAAAAGGGACGATTGAAGCGCTTGGGGATGTTGAGGTCGAGCGGGGCGCTTTTGGCTTGCGCCCCCTCTTCCCCCTTGCGGGGAACGATGAAGACGGCGATGGCGATGGCGATCGCCACCATCAGCAGCATGGCAAGTACCCCGTTCGCCGCGCGAAAGGGATCGACCCCCTCCATCCAGGACGACAAATCGTCCATGGGTGAGAATTTCCTTTTCCCAGGCGCGGCGGAAGCGGGCGCACCGCCCCCTTTTATCAGCCCTAAGAGACGGGTTTCAGGATGTTCGTCGCTCACGAGAACGAAGCCTCCTCGGCAATAACGTCCCTGAGCAAATCACCGTCCACGATACTCTTCCCCTTTGAGGTCATCGACCGCAGTGCGTTGTGGCACAGCATGTTCACCTGACGCGGATAGCCCTGCGTCTCGTGATAAACGGACTCGATCGCCTGATCGGTGAAAAATGTTTTCCCAGCGGCGCCGGCAGTTTCCAGGCGGTAGCGGATCATCTCCCCCATCTCTTCAAGATCAAGGGGGTTGAGCATGTACTTAAGGCTGACGCGATCCATGAAATTACGGATGCGCTTGATACGCGGAAGAATCTCAAGCTGCGCGATCAATACAACCTGCAGGAGTTTAAATTCGTTGGTCTCATAATTGAGAAGCGTTCGAACATTCTCGATCAACGATGGCGTCAGGTTTTGACCTTCATCGATCAGGAGTACCGGCGTCTTCTTCTCTTCTACTCCTTTCCTGTATAGGTGCTGCTGTATCGCTTCCAAACAATCCTGCAGGGAGCGGTTTTTAGGCTCCGCTTTAAACAAACGGCACAGATAACTCACAAACTGAAACTCGGATTCAAAGCGCGGATTAAGAACCATAAGAAACTCAAAGTCTTCGTCTTCCGCAAACGACTGAACCAAGGCGCGGCTTAGCGTCGTCTTTCCGGTGCCGACATCACCGAGCACGAGGTTAAGCCCACGCTTCAACCGAAGTGAGATTTCAAGACGCCGGAGAGCCGATTCGTGAGCCGCAGACCGATAGAAAAATTCGGGATCCGGACTCGTAGAAAAAGGTTCCTTATTAAGTCCCAGTGCCGTGTAGTAGCTCACCGGCTTAACCTCTTTTTAATGGCCTCTATGGATAGCCCGTCCCGGCGAAGCGCCCGGATTCTTTTCAGGCGCCGGAGGGCTTTATCGTTAAAGAAGCGAACCCGGGTTTCTGGACCGCGGGCGAACTCTTTGACCATTTCATGCTTCAAATAAAAATTTATCGTATGGATCGAGTGCCCGCTTAGAATCGCGAGATCCTTGATCAAGTATATATTCTTCGTTATTGTGACCACTCTATACCTGTAGACTAGTAGACAGTTTTTATTCTG
>JBFIEP010000443.1:0-3120 GCA_041603335.1 Elusimicrobiota bacterium
CCTTGGAAATTTTCGGGAAACAGCGATTAAGCGGGTTCAGGTCGATGTTTTCCGAGAGGATATTCCAGGACTTTCGAACAGCGGAGATGGCGCAGCAATTACGGTAGGGAAACTTCCTCAAGCGGCTGGGCAAATTCCGGAAAGGCGGCCGTTACCCCGGGGAGTTTTGCCTTTTTATTGTGCCTGGCGGGGTCGAGGTGTATCCAATCTACAGGTCTTGTGTCTTTCCCCGGCATTGCCGTTACTCCCTTGTCCTGCGTTATATAGGGTTCAATGGGCCAAAGTTTTTTGGGTACTCGTATTAAGCAAAACTTATAACGTTTCTTATTTTTGCGATTTCGTAATTTCAACTTAGAACTATTCTTAGACCTGATTTTGGCACAGTGGGCATGTTTGATTTTTTTTTGCGCTTGCTGGTCCCGACTTTCGGTGCCGCGCAGCGGTTTGTTCCCGCGAAATGCATTTGCTGAAAATGACGAGCTCATGACCAGTGCGAAGGTTAAGGCGGTAATGGTTTTCGTTTGGCTCATGATCGTTTCCCCGGTTCGCAATTTCGTCCTCCCTCGCAGGATGCAGGAGAAGTATTTTAATACCGGATGAATTTACCCTTAAGGAAAAAGCATCGCAATTACATGCTGTTTTTTCCCCCAGGTGGAAGTTCTTAAGAAAGAATACAGGTGACGGGGTCCGCGTTGGGCGGAATTTTAGATGACGCGAATCGGGGCCTTTCGTCGTTTCCAAGGCGGGGGTTACTCTCTGAGGTGTTAAGCGTGCGGGGAATTGCGGCGTGAAACGGCCTAATAAATCCAACTTAGTTATAGCGAAACTGAAAGATAATCGGTCTTAGGCGGGGTTTTCTGCGGGGATATTCCTGAGCCCTTCGGTCAGAGGTTTACGTACTCTCTCGTCGAGCTGGTCGATGCTCGAAGACTTGCGCTGCAATTCTCCGAGCTTGAGAATGCGCTCCCGCACCGAACTGGCCTGCACGGCCGTCGCAGTCGGTCAGACCGAGAGAATTAGGCCTGGCGTCCTCCCTGGGCGGGGTTTATACTGGAGAGGATGCCCCTGTTAGCCGCCGTCCTCACCGCTTTCGTTTCGGCTTCCGCCTCCGCACAGGAGGGCGTTCGCATCGAGAATCCCGGTAAGCGCGTGATCGTCGTGCCGGTCGCCTCGCCCAACGACGACGGCGTGCGTCAGCCGCTCGAACCCATGCCCGAAGGCGCGAAGAAGCGCAAGCGCCGGAAGACCCAGAAGAAGCGCGGGCTCGGCCCCGGCCTGCGCGGGCTCGACAAGACGCCGCAGGCGGGTTTGGCGCCCGTGAAGCCCAAGGACCGCGCGTCGAAGCAGCTTCCGCGCAGGCCGAAGAAGCAGATTTGCGAGATTCACGACTGCGAGGAAGTCGGCGGGGGAGGGCTTCCACGCCTTAAAGTACGCTCGAAGACCGAGGACCCCGCGATGGTCGAGGACGCCGCGATGGCCGAGATCGCGGTAAACCGGACGATGGAAACCTCCGGCCGTGTTATGGGGAAAGCCGCCGACAAGATGGTCGAGGGGATGAAGCGCTCGGCCGAGCGCGCGGCCTCCACGCAGGAGAACGCCTCCGAACGCATCAAGAACGCCCGCCGAAAGGCGCGCGAGAAACGCGCGCGCTTCAAGGCGAAGGACCGCGCCCATCCAAAACTGAATAAGATCAAGAGACGCTGACCCGATGGCTGAAGACGAGTCTTTGCTCTCGCGTTCCCCGAACCGGGCAACCTAAATGAAGTAAAGAAGGGTTCTAATCTGCTCTGCGCTAAGCGGAGCGAAGATGGGAATTTGCGGGAGAATGGGTCTGAGAAGCTCCACATGTTTGGGGTCCGTCACGGCGGAGTCGTTCTCATGGTGCAGTTTTTACGCCGTGATGTCGCAGCGGGCTTCCATGTCGGGAAATCTCCCGACGCCGGCGGCGACCTACCGCAAACTCGACACACAACGACGCATCGCAATTGCATGCTGTTTTTTCCAAGGCCCTCGCGCGGGGAATAGACCAATCTGACAATCGATCATTCGCCGTAGTGGGTGGCGGCGCGCTCTATAAATACGATGCGTCGTTGTGTGTCGATCGAGTAAACGATACGGTCTTTGAACGTCAGTCGATAGGAGTAGCTTCCGGCGAGGTCGGCGATGAGCCTCTTCTCTTGAAACGGGTCGACGGCGATGACTTCCGTTAAAATGTCGTAAAGCTTGCTGCGGAGCTTTTCCGAGAGCTTGCGGATATCCTTTTCTGCGCGACGAGTAATTCGGATTTCGTACGTGCGTCCGCTCACCGGCCGAATACTTGCTTGAGAGATTTCGTGCGGCCGGCCTTGATGTCGGCTTTCGCTTCAAGAATACTTTTATGCATGCCGGGCGTTGAGAGCAGTTCCAACGTTTCCAAGAGACTTTCATAGTCCTCTTCGGAAATAAGGACGGCATCGCCGTTCTTTGAGGTAATTTTTACGGGAGCATGGCCCTTGATCGACTTTTCTAGGATCGAAAATAGCGCTTGCCGCGCTGCGGTTGCGGTAAATGTGGTCATGGTGCCTCCACGTCTTACTTAATGTACGTACGTTATTATGTACATGTTATGGCTGCTGGAGCGCGTGGTGTTAAGAGGAATTATGGGTATTCTCTGCCGTCGCCCAAACCCCCTCATTGTCGTCCCCGCGTGAAACAGCTAACATGACGTATCATGCTGCAGATGTTAAAAAGCAAGATCGAAGCGGCGCTTCCCGGCGCTAAGGTTGAGGTGCTGGACCCGAACCAAGACGGGCAGCATCTGCAGGCTATCGTTATCTATTCGGGGTTTGAGGGGAAGTCACTGATCGAACAGCATCGGATGGTGACAGATCCGATAAAGGATGAACTCAAAGGCCCGGTGCATGCCCTGGCCATTAAGACGAAAGTGAGGGAGTAATGGACGACGCACTTAAGAAGCAGCTGGAAGAGATTGTCACGTCGAAGCGGGTCGTGCTGTTCATGAAAGGCACTCCCGACGCGCCGCAGTGCGGATTTTCGAACGCGGTAATTGAGATTCTCAAAGAGCGGAAGGCAGAGTTCGGCTCGTTCGACGTGCTTAGCAACGACAGCGTTCGTGAGGGC
>JBFIEP010000444.1:0-3118 GCA_041603335.1 Elusimicrobiota bacterium
ATTTAAGTCGAGTTTGATTTCATACGAAACGATGCGTTGACGAACAAGATCCGAGCTGCGGGCTTCGTTGAAGGAATTCATCGCGTTGATTTGCTTCGCATGGTCGGTTTGATCCGGACCGAGGGTCGGACCGAGTACTGCGAGGCGAACGGTTTTTGCTTTGGGAAATCCGCGTTCAAGCAGTCGTTCGGAAGTGATTTCCGTGAGAAGATCAAACCCTAGAACGAAATCAGCCCCGATTATCCCGGGGCGGTGGATGCGTTCAAAAGCGGATGCCGAAGTCTCGAGGGCCTCGTCTAGTCCAAGCGCGGCGGGAGGGAACAGCCCCGCATAATCGAAGAGTCCCTCGGTAAGATCGTCGAGCGAACTCATGCCGCGACGGGTGTCTTCGCGGCCGAGACTTTCTGGTCGATCGCCCCGAAGACATTTTTTCCATCGTGTTCCATTTCAATACGGATTGTATCCCCGATTTTCATGAACGGTGTTTTTATTTCGCCTGTATTGATCTTTTCAAGCATGCGCTTTTCAGCGAGGCAGCTTGAACCGACGCTTTCATCTTCATTTGAAACCGTCCCTGTACCCAGGATCGTTCCGGCGGGCAGGGTGCGCGTTTTCGCCGCGTGTTCGATCAATTGGTGAAAGCCGAAGAACATCTCTTTAGCGTTGGGATGTCCGTAAAGTTCGCCGTTGTATGTGGAACGCATTTCTAAATGCAAGCGGCCGTCTTTCCACACATCCTTCAGCGCGTCCGGGGTGACCGCGTAGGGGGCGAAGGAAGATACAGGCTTCCCGTGGAAAAAACCGAATCCTGCTTTTAATTCCCGCGGGATCAGCATGCGAAGACTCACGTCGTTCATCAGGAGAAGAAGCTTTACGTGGTCCAGGGCGGATTCCGCCGGTGTTCCCATCGGCACCTCATCGAGAACGACGGCGACCTCTGCCTCAAAATCGGCCCCATGGGCTTCATCGACGATTTGGATGTCATCTGTGGGACCGAGGAAGTTGTCGCTGATTCCTTGATACATGAGAGGCACTGTTTTGAGATCTTCCGGCGGTTCGGCGCCGCGTGCCTTGCGAACCAAGACGATGTGCTGAATGAAGGCGCTGCCGTCAATCCAGGACCAGGTGCGGGGCAGAGGAGCCATGAAGCGCGTCCCCTCAACGGTTACGCAATCCTCCCAGGATCCGTCTGCCAGAGCGGCCTCGATTTCTCTCAGCCTTGGCTCCGCCTTATCCCAGGATTCGACAGCCGCGAGCATATTTGGGTATTCGGTCCCGGGAACGAGGCCTGCGGTTTTTTCATCGGGGGAAAGAACGACTAAGCGGCCGTCCCGTCGTTCTGTGACTGTTTTTGGATCATTGATAAAAAGGGTAGCGAGTTTCATGGTATTCCTCCGGAACCCTATAGTACCAATTAGCTTTTGGTTGTTCTTACCGTTGAGCCCAGCGGCGCAGTCCTTGTGCGAAAAAATTAATTACCTTGGCACCCGGTTTCCCAACGAGCGGTACGCCCGATACCCGTTCCTGTACCGCGTGCAGTGACCCTACCGCTCTATCCTGCCATGTTGAGGCACTTCCAAGAATCGAGACCCAGTTGCGCCCCATTTGTTTTGACCGCTTGAGTGCTTCTTCGCTCTCTTCAAGAATCTTGTCCCGAATTTGGTCATTGGCCATTTCAGAGTCAGGAACGATTGGCGCGATGCCGACTGAGATCGAGGGGTGAACGGCTTTCCCTGTTTTCCGGTCCCGCAGGTTTGTGCGGAGACCCAGGTTGTCGGCGACATGCCGGCGCACACGTTGTGCAAATTGTTCCGCGCGCTTTGGACCCATTCGTGTGAGAATGAAAAACTCTTCACCGCTTAAGTGCAGGGCGATAGCGGGTTTTCCCCGCGTTTGTTCGTGAAGCATGCGGCCCAGAACGCCCAGGGCCCGATCCGCTTCCTCTTCTCCAACTTGTTTGTTGACGTTGCCGAAATGATCAATGTCGATTGCGTGGATTTCAGTGAAAAATCCGAGGACGTCGTCCATGTTGTCATCGAGCCAGCGCCGGTTGTGAAGACCGCTTAAGTGGTTGTTGTAAACCTTACGCATGAGAGCGTTAATGGTCTCGCGCAGCTCCGGATTGGGTGCAATCCACAATATTTTATCCCGCATTGTTTTGCCCGGAATGGTATCGCTTGCTTCGTCGGGTTCGACTTCTATGACGCTAATCGTGGTCGGTTTTTTAGGCCAGGCCTGGATGTCGCGCTCCTCAAAGGCATCACGTAGTTCCTTGATCGTCGGGGCCTCGTCGAAACGAACACCGTTCTTCCCGTCATGAATCGCGACGGTATTTCCTCCGTTGTCATCCTTTGCGCTCATGCGGGCTTCTTCCGCATTTTCATAGGCGCGGTCGTATACGAGTTTTGAAGCGGTATTCATGAGGCTTTCTTTTGCCTTTCGGGTTAAAGCAGCGATTCCTGTGAGATCTTCCGGCATCACGTCCGTCGCTTTTTGATCTTCGACGGCCAACCGAGCGAGGCCGGCGGAAATTGTAGTCGACATCGGCGCATTTTCATCAATAGCCGAAATGATCGGATTGTCATCATTACCCAATTCTTGTTCGATGCCCATGCGTAGGGCTTGGGCGATTAGGCGTGCTGCCTCTTCATCGCCGCTGGTAAACGCCGCAAACCCCGTCGGAGATCGACGGATCAAGGTGGCTTCGTCTCCAACGATTTGATTCCCGATGATTCCAAAGAGTTCGAGGAAGCGGTCTCCGGCCGCATGGGAAACTCCATCGTTAATTTCCTTGAGCCAATCGAGTTTCATCGTAATGAGATTGTCATTGTCTGAAACAAGTTCTTCCGTGTTTTCCCGCAGGTAAATAGCGTTGTACAGGCCGGTCAGTCTATCTCTAAAAATTTCATTGGTTAACCATTCGGCGTGTTCGGGGCTTAGGTTGAGACTCCCAACGAGTTCTTCGACGGTTCTTTGTTTTTTGAACGCGTCGTCTCCGAGGCGCCATTGCCCTACGTGTTTGGCGCCTCGCCGGTAATCGGCCGCGTTGAGAGATTGTCCGTTTTGAAAACCTTTGTGATAGCGTCCGTCGCGGGTGCGGGGGGCCGCGGCGTTAAGG
>JBFIEP010000445.1:0-3107 GCA_041603335.1 Elusimicrobiota bacterium
CACTGAATGTCTCACTCCAAGAGGGATCGTCTTTCGCCCAAGGGACGGCTTCGGGTACATAACGGATTTCTTTCTCCCATGACCGCACATGACGGGTTAACGCGAGATCTTCGAGCAAGGAGCGAGACCATAGCTCGCGAACTTTAAGGGCATCAAAATCATCACGCTCGATCGCAAACGATTGCCCCGTCAGGTTTCGCCGAAGGGCGCAGAGCGGCATGGTGGATGAAGTCCACAATAAGCGCAGCCAGCCGGCCAAATTTGTGAAGACGGGGATATACAGCATTGAGGCTGTCGTTATTCCGACCCCGTCATCCTGAATCAACGGGCGGACAAGAGACCCCAGCCAATTTTTCCCAACGCCGAGGTCCAAATCAACGAATACAAACACGCGGGCGGACTCAGGGACAGAGCGCATCGCAAACAGCAGATCCACGATTTTTCCGCTCGCCGTTTTAGGCGTCTCTTCCGACCCTATCACCCGGCAATCCAGATTATGTTTAGCGCCCATCTCCCGCAATGCGGATGTTACGTCGGAATCTGCCCCTCGGGACGCGAATAAGTAAGAGACCTTTCCCGGATAATCCTGATCCGCGAAACGACGGATTCGGTCTTCCAGGTTCGGAAACACCTCTGCACAGGCGGAGATTACAACGACTTCAGGCCACGATTTCGGATCTTCGAGCTTTCTCCAAAACGTGCGGAACCACATCAATATCCCCAATTCCAATAGTGCTACCCCGAAGATCGCAAACAGTAATTCATCGTGCGAAGGAAGGGGGATCACGAAAAACCTCTAAACCCCAGACGGCAAAAAGGGCGGCGCAGGGAGTAACCGACAAATATCACGAGGGACGTCAGGAAGGGAATCGTACTGAGCACCCTTAAAAAGAAATGTGCTATTTCCATTAAAACCGGCGTACCCCGTTCGCCCTTTTTCGAAAGAACTACGGGATCCCAAAACCAACGCCCTCCCACCACGTACAAACCGGCCGCCTCATAAAATCCGGAGCCCTGACGGCACAACTCCATATTGGAAGCAAGATGTGTTTTATGAAACGGACCGACGAGCCAAAACGGCGCATTAATATAAGCCAAGCCGTCGTCGGTCAGAAGCCGAGCGATTTCATTCACGGTCAACGAAGGGTTCTGCAGATGTTCGAGAACATCCAAACACACGACGGCATCAAACCCCCCGGTCGGAAGATCGGCAAGATCCGTTGAAAACCGAACGGCCAAATCAAAATCCCTCGATACCCCTTCGGCGAATCGCCGTGCGGATTCGCTTACTTCGAAACTCGTCACCGCGTGGCCCGCAGCCGCGAAAGTCGTTCCGTCAAAACCCATGCCGTCGCCGATGCAGAGAACTCGAATTCCGGACCCCATTGAATCAAGCCGCTCACTTATCCACCGCCTCAATCCTGATTTTACCAGGCTTCTATTCCAAATAACCGCCTCATAGAGGCCCGCGTTGGATTGGGCGTAGTACGCCGCCATCCCGTCACTCCATTGGTAGGGGACGACCTTTCGCTGCTCAAGATCCCGGGAAATAGCACTTCCCGGCCAGGCGTTTTCCTGCGCGATTCGGTCCCGGACCACCGAAATGGATTCACCGGAGACTTCAGCGATTCTGCGGACCAGGGCATTGCCGTCCTGAAGCAAAGCAATCACCGGATTTGGAGTCAATTGCGAGGTTTTCTGCACACCGGAAGGATAGGCCGATCCCCCAAAAAAATCAATCCAGACAACAACATCTTGATCCCGGCAAGATCCTCGGGTATAATATTGTTGATTGATTTAGTCAAGATTAGGGGGAAGTCATGGTTACGCTCACAGAAAACGCCGTCAAAAAGGTCGAAGAATTTTTCGCCACCGAAGAAGATGCCAAGGGGAAAGCCCTCCGCGTCGGCGTAACTCCCGGCGGCTGCTCGGGCTATGAGTATGCGTTTACCTTTGATGAAAAGAAAGAGACCGATACTGCAATAGATCTCCCGAATTTTACCGTCCTTATCGATCCGCAAAGTGCACCGTTTCTCTCGGGATCGGAAATCGACTACGACGAGTCCGCCACCGGCGCCGGCTTTAAGATCAAAAATCCCAACGTGAAGAGCTCCTGCGGTTGTGGCCAGTCAAACCAGTTCTAACAACGTCGAGCAGATCGTTTCGCTGACCGAAAAGGCCTTAGTCAAGGTTCGCAAGCATGAGGGTTGTCTACGCATCAAGATTTCCGCCGGCGGCTGCTCGGGAATGAACTACGAATTCGAATTCGCTGCCAATCCCGAATTTACCGATGAAGTGATCACACTTGGGGATGTTACCGTCGCCGTTGACCCGAAGGCCGTTGCGTTTATCAAGGGCTCCACGATCGATTGGCACCAAACCCTGATGGAAGCAGGGTTTCGGGTTAATAACCCGAATGCAACCGCCTCCTGCAACTGCGGCACGTCGTTCTCGACTTTCTAAGCTTCCCGCCTTATACTGAACCCGTGGAACCCTTCCGCGCGTCCATAGACTTTAAAGTTGATCTTCCGCCCAATCTGCTGTGGCCGGTTTTTTCGAATACCGATCAGATGAACCGCGCCGTCAACCTAGACGCCGTTGACTACGATGAGCCGCCGGAGGGTTCCCTCATTCGCACAGCACATTCCAAACTTCGCGGCATCCTGCCTTTCTCCTGGCAGGAACCTCCTTACGAGTTCGTCACCGAACGCTATTACATCATTGCCAGAATCATGAACGGGACTCCCTTCAGGTCCTACTCGTTTTCAATCCGGATGAACCCGGAAGGGAAGGGGACCCGACTGGAACTCATCTTTGAAATTTTTGCCCGCGGCGGATTGGGAAACTGGATTGCGAGTCTCGCCGCGCCGGACATCCTTGAAAAAATGAAGAAAAGCCTTAGCGGGTTTGCCGATGCCGTCATCGCCAGCAGGGATACTGCGTTTGCGCCCCCGGGAAAAACGCCCCGCGTCAACCAACGCCAGCTCATCGATTGCATCAAGAAAGTCAGCCCTGCCGTCTCAAGTGAAGTCATTGAAAAACTGGAATTTCATCTGATCTCAGCCCCGGACGGGGAAGTCCTCGCGATGCGGCCGTTTGTTTTATCC
>JBFIEP010000446.1:0-3106 GCA_041603335.1 Elusimicrobiota bacterium
CCGACGGCAACCCGGCCTCGACAGAATTCTTCAGCCAACTGTCGCTGGATGCGGCGTTCACAACGGGGCTCGCATCCGCGGGCTGGACCACCGGCACGACCTCCACGCTCACGGCACTCACACCCAATACGAGCTATTACCTTCGAGTCAAAGCCCGGAGTCACAGCGGATTGGAAACCAGCTTCGTTACACTCCCGACAACGATGACACTCTCGCAAGCGCCCGCCGCGCTGGAACCCGACCGTGTTTTTGCGACGCGTATCACTCCGCAATGGGACGTTTTGAATAATCCCGCAGGAACAGAATTCCTGGCCCAACTGTCGACGGCTTCGGACTTCAGCGGAACACTCCAACCCTCCGGCTGGACGATAAATTCAAGTCATACCTTTACCGGACTCACAAGCGGCTCCACCTATTATTCGCGCGTCCAAGCTCGAAACCTCCGGGGCGTGGAATCAGCGTTCACGACTCTGCCCTCAACAGTCACGCTTACCGGAGAAGCGCTTCCGCCATCGGGAATCGCGTTCGATACAGCCGCACCGACAGAACTTCATGCCTCGTGGACTCTCGACAATGCGTCGCAATCGCCGTTCTATGTTCTTGGCATATCATCGACCTTCGCCGCCCCGGTTTCATCGGCAACCGGAGCCGTCGCGCAATCAAGCGCGGCGATCGGAGGCCTGAGCCCCAATACAACCTATTGGTTCCGCATTAAGGTATCTACCGCCTCCGATTTGTTTTACAGCGTCCCGATAGCGACCATGACTCTTGCGTCGGCTCCCATCGCGGGAACACCCGTGACGGTATCTTCGGTGTCGCTCCAACTCGTATGGACCGCGAATTCAAATCCATCCGGAACCGAATTCCTTCCCGAAGCGGCCCTAGACGCCGCCTACACCATGGGAGTCGTTAGCGGCAGCTGGACCACGGCTCTCACTCAGGACCTGGAGAGTCTTTCCTCAAATGCAACCTATTACCTACGCGTTCGTGCGAGGAATGGATTCAAGATCGAAACCTCGACGACAGCACTGGCCCCTACCGCGACAAATGCAGCGCCGCCGGTCTCGGCCGCGGCATCACTTCATTCGACAACAACGCTGCGCGTCAATTGGACGTCCAACGGCAATGCCGCTCCAACGTCCTACATCGCTGAAATTTCCACCTCGGCGGTTTTTGCGACACTGACCGCCTCCTCCAACACGCTGGAGATTTTTGCTGATTTCTCTTCGCTTGAGACAAGCCGTCTTTATTACTCGCGGGTACGCGCCGTTGGAAACGGCGGAACCGATAGCGCAAACACCTCTTTGCCGAATGCCGTCACACTCGCGACCGCTCCAACGGCCGGATCAATCATCGCGGTACTCGGCCAAAGCGTCGTTATGGATTGGGATGCCAACGGCAATAGAGTCGGGACGGAATTTCGAGTCGAAAATTCAACAGACTCGCTATTTGGCGGCACGATCACGCAATCTCCATGGGTTACAATTTCCTCGCACACCTTCTCCGCCCTTCTGGCGGAGACGACCTATTATTTCCGCGTCAAAGCCCGCAACCCGGAAAATGTTGAGACGAATTTCCAAGTCCTTCCGTCGACATTGACGTTAACACCCCCCAATATGCCGACGGCAGTATCCCACACGGACGTCGGCATATCCTCCCTTAGTTTCGCCTGGGTCCACGGAGAAACCGGCATTACCCCCCTCTATGCCCTTTCCACGGAGGAAAATTTTGCGACAACCGTTAGCTCTCAAACCGGATCGGCGGACCAACTGACCCTCACCGTAAGCGGTCTTACCGCGAACACCACCTATTACTTCAAGGTCAAATTCTCGACGGCATCGGATGACGGTTTTTCATTCCCGATCGCCACGGCCACCTTCGCAAACCCTCCGACCTCTCTTGCCCAGACGGCCATCACAACCGATTCCGTCTCCGCCTCATGGAACAGCTCCGGAAACGGCGCAGGAACCCTTTACGTCTGGGAACTGGATGATGATTTCCTATTCGGATCTGTCGACGCCTCCAGCACCACTTTCGGAACTTCAGCGACCCTCAACAGCCTGGATCCGAATACGCGCTACTTCGGCCGCGTTCGCGCGGTTAACCACCAAGGACTTTCGAGTGCGAATTCAGGATTGAGCGCTTTTGCGACCCTGGCAAACGCTCCTTCCTTAACATCTCCGTCCTTTGTAACGGTCACATTCACGAGCGTCACCGTCCAATGGTCGGGGCTGCCGGTCTCTCCTACAAGCTCCTCGGCCACCGGGTATGTCGTTGAAGCATCGACGGCTTCCGATTTCTCAGGGACACTCTCCTCGAGTTCGATACTCTCCGCCGCAAGCCGTCTCGGTCTCAATGGACTGACGGGTTCGACGAGCTATTTTTTCCGGGTTGGAACGCTAAATCCCGACCTCACACCGAACTATCTATCCCTGGGGTCGACCCTGACGCTGACGGCTGCTACCGCCGGTCAAGTGATCATGAACTCCGAGGCGTATACCGTAACGCTTAACCCGTCGGATCCTGAGATTGTCAGCATTACCGTTGATATTCCCGCAGGGACACTGCCCGACGGCACAACGGTCACGATTAATACCGGAGTTTCATTTATCCTGCCGCCCCCGCAATCGAACCAATTAACGCTCTCACCGCTGGGAGGGGTTGGAATAGACATTGATACAGGCGGAGTCCAACCCAATGGCCCCGTCGAGATCATCCTCGTCTACGATCCGGCACAAATACCTGCCGGTAAAAAACCCAGCTCGCTGATCATGGCACGCTACGATGTCGTGAATGCGCAATGGACCCTGCTCCCGACGACAGTGGACACCGGCGCATCCCGGGTCAGCGGCACCACCGATCATCTTTCCCTGTTCGCGCCATTCTTCGGGGTGGCGGCCTCCGTCCTCGATTCGGTCCAAGTATTCCCGGTTCCGTGGGAACCCGGAGCAAACACCGTCTTCGATGCGGCGGTGCTTACCTTCTCGAATCTACCTGAAGGCGCCGACGTCCAAATTTACTCGATTCATGGCGAGGCCCTGCGGAAAATGACCGCCCCTGCCAGCGGCGTTGTTCAATGGGATGGGCGCAACGGCAGCGGCTACCG
>JBFIEP010000447.1:0-3106 GCA_041603335.1 Elusimicrobiota bacterium
CCCGTGCAGATCACCAAGTCCGATAACAAGTTGTGCGATGGATGCATCCGCGCGTTGTGTCGGAGACATCTTGGATGCGCTTTCGGAATTTTCGGGTAATGCACCGATGTCCTTAGTGAGAACGAAAACGTGTTTCCCGTCGCGAAAGACGCGGGCTTTTTTAGTCACGCTGAAAGACTGTGAGAGAATCGGATCCGCTCGTAGCATGGATGCGACGCCGGCTTCATTGAGAGCCCGTACTTCCTGCGTCATTGCATTAATTTCAGGGTCGGGGGAATCGGTGATCCGCTTTAGGAACCACAATTCTTCATTGATGAAGACCTTCGTGGTTTCTCCGGAATTTCCGCTATCGGCGGTTCGGTTAAATACGATCGTTTCTATTCCGGGGATGTCAGTGATTCCACCTTGTCGGAGTTTTCCGATAATGACCTTCGTCGGTGTGCCTGTAAAAGGCGATTGGAGTCCGCGTTCTGCGGGGGTAACGAGTCTTCCATTTCCTCCAGCGACTTCCAGGGAACCCTTGTTTACCGGGCGGGCGGCAAAATCAAAAAGCGACGAAGAAACGATGGAGGCCTCGAGTGAGCCGCCTGATCCTTCTGAAACTTCTTGGGAGCCTTCCGCGACACTCTCGAGCCCTTTCTGGAATTGTTGCGATCCCACCTGGGGAACGGGGGCTGCTTTCTTCTCTTCATCGGCGGCATTGACCCGTTCTTGAGTGGGTGCAATTTTGCGTTTTCCGAAGGTCTTCGGGACGACGGTCTTCTGCTGTTGGGTGCGTTGAATGATTCGTTCAACGCGTTCCGGAGCTGGACCTGCGTCAAAGGAAACGGATTCCGGTAAGACGAGAGAACCGCCATCAAGCGTAGGGATGGCTGTTGGAGAGGCTACTGGTTCGCCTCCGGGTGAGAGGGGGGTGATATTGGTCCCGGGGAGTCCGGTTCCGACCTTGTTATTGAGTTTCGGGACTTCCGTGGGGGCTGCGAACGCCGAGGCGCTTAGGAGAAAGGCACAGAAAAAGGAGCGCAATAGAGCACCCCCAGCAGTGGCTTTCGCCGGGGTCACGTTGAGCGGATTATCCAGGAAATTCCTGGTTAAACCTCCCTGCGCGGGCATATATTGAGTTTAGCCCCATTGCTTGACTTGTCAAGGGGGTGCTAAGAACGCGCGCACGCGCGTCCTTATAGGGTTCTCTCGGGAGAAAAATTCATTTCGCATCCCCCGGACCCGGGTTGGCGTTTACCGGGGGTTCTAAATGAGTTTTCACCCGAGAGAACCCAGGAAAGGGGCGTAGGGGGCACGGAAAAGAAAAGAGAAAAAGAATTAAGAGGCGAGGAATTCTTCGAGGGATTTACGGGCGTCGCCGGCTAACTCCCGGGCCAAATCATCCTTGGATTTGTCGAGAGGCTCTAGGAATTTAGCGATTTCAACGTGGCCCTTCTTCGCGAATATGTTGAGGAAATAGGCTTGATCGACTTCTTTCAGTTTAAGAAGCCACTCCTTGATAAATTTGGTTTGGTCTCCGTTTGGAACGCACTTTAGGAATTCCTTTTCCCAGAAATCCGGAGGATCACTGGGGTCTAGTTGTTCCCTGTAATCCGCGTACGTTTTGAGAAAGGCTTTTTGTTCGTCGTTCATAATCATTTTGGTTGGAAGGGCGAGGGATAGGCTGAGTATACCTTTCCATCACCGTTGGTGATAACGCGGATTTTCACTCCCTCGAAAAGTCCTTCGTACCGTCGACCCCTTCTGGTTGATTCGAACTTCGTTGAAGTTTGAATGAAGTTGACGGCGTCGATAACCTTCGCCTGGCTCCACGATTCAGGGAAAAGTGTCTTTGTCCCAACGACGTATCCGGGGTTTTCCCGTGCGAGCGCTCCCATTTGGTGGCGTTGGCCCTTTGTGAAAGCAGATTCGGGGAGTGTGACTTTTATGACTCCGTTGGATAGGGTCTCCAGCGCGATAGGCTTGATTCCGCTGTGTGCCGTGAATCCGTCGAGTGCGGTTTTTGTGTGCATGCCGCCCGAGATAGTCTTTCCTGTTTCAAGATATTCACCGAGGAACACGTGGCGATAGGCAGAGCCATCCCAGTTTTTTAAAGCGGCGGAGTTGGGATCGCTCTTGGCATAACGTTCTCCGAGCTGCTGCGCCGCGTTGTTGAAAGAAGTTTTTAATTCGGGTGTCATCACTTTCGTGTATGTTTTTGCATCCAAGACGCCTTCGATTGATTTTAGCATGGCAAGGGCGACTGCGGGTTCTCCTGCGTCGAGTGCCCCCTGATACCCGTCGACTAGAATCTTCAGGTTTCGATTGCCTTTCGTGTATTTGGCTGCGTTGGGAATCGAAATCGCAAGCGCGGGGTCGGATGCCATCCGCGCGAGTACGACTTTGGGAGAAGCCCTTGCAATGATGGCTTCGGCGGGGACGTTTTCGGTGAGACCCATTAAATCCCGTGCGGCTTTGCCGACCTGTTCACCGACGTTAAATGGTTTTTTGCTCGCCCCAAAACCGACTTCCTGACCTTTGACGTACTGCTTCGTTGCACCGGAGTTATTCAGGAATTGGCCGAAGTTTTGCCCGGTGACCGGGTCGATGACGGAGTTGGATGAATAATGGAGCGCGCCCTTCTTGGGTGTTCCTAAGACCGGTATTTTAACCACGCTGGAGACCGAACACGCGGCTCCTCCGTGGCAGGTCGCAAAAATAATCTTGTCGTAGCCTTCGGTTTTTTGTCCGGCGCGACGCATGACGTCGATAAATTCCAAGCCGCCCCATGGATTGTCGCCGAACCAATGCTTGCCGTTGCCGCTGGCGTCCATGAGTACCGCGCCCATTGCTTTAGACCCTGCCGTATTTGGCCCGCCATGGCCTGAAATGACGAGAACCCGTTCACCTTTGGCCTCATACGCTTGTTTGATTTCACGCGCGTTGCCGAGTGCGTCGGTCGCACCCTTCTTGTCCCCAATGAAGAAGATGCCGTCTTCAATGCCTTTTTGCATCCCTTTGAGTTCCGCCGCCAGTTGGGCGCGCTTCTCGACCATCTTCTCACCGAAGAAGGTTTCCATAACCTTGGGCTGTAGATATCCGTCGGGGACATCGCTTGGCCTAA
>JBFIEP010000448.1:0-3105 GCA_041603335.1 Elusimicrobiota bacterium
AATCTCAAGGCAATTGCAGATCGGTATGATGAAACCAATGATCTCGAGCAATTCGTCAGTTCCCTGTCGTATGCCATGGAGTTTCATCAGATGCTGTCCCGTCGGAAGGAATCCAATGAACTCAGGGAGTTGGCCCGAGAGTTGTTGACCGACGGTGACCTGGGGGTAGAGCTGCAGCAGCTTCTGCTGACCAACATCAAGGGAGCCAATGCCGCGGGGATGGTCACGTTATACGGTGCCAATGCGGGGCTTGAATTCGAGGATGGAATGCGGCTGAAGCTGTTGGCGATTAGATCAGAGGAAAATACTGCGGGACAGGATCATCGTAATCCGTCGTGAAGTTGGAGCGGGAGCACCATGTAGCGCGGTGATGAACAGAAGCATCCGCGATTAACGAACGTAGTTACGAGCTTCGTGCTCGTCGAATTGAGAATGCGCGGCATTCTCAATTCCCCAACGGCGGCGAATTATTTATTCAGAAATTTACAATTGAGGATTAGGCTGCCGGTAATTCGGGAGAATTGAAAAGTGCAGCAAAAATAAGCAGATCCAACTCGTTTCGGAACGAGTTGGATCTGCTTATTATTTCAGTCTTTCTCGAATGGCTCGATTAGCAACCATGTGCGAGACGATTTGATTGGTCTGAATTGATTGATTCCATGCGGGAATAAAAATTTTCAGAAACGAAGTAATTCGGTTTGGGATATTTTTTGCCAATTTCTTGGCGGACCTGGAGCTGGATCGAGATCCGAAATTCGCTGTTGAGGAATTTAGATTGCGAAGCAATCTAAATTCGACGAGCCCGAAGCTCGTAACTTTTTCTGTTTGGCCGTTATTGATTTAGCCCCGTTCCACTTGATGCCGCCACGCGTATTCCAGCGCGTGAAAACTATTAAACGGCATCCCGTAAGAACGGTAAAGCGCTTTTTTCGGATCGGTCCCATCCCGCAGCATTCGGCAGAATTTATAGAACGCCGCCCGGCGCTGAGACCGGATCATAAAACGGACGACGCTGTAGGCTTGCGTGTACCAGAGCCGGACTTCCCGGTCCTCCGCTCCGCTGGTCGAATCGACGCGCATCAGATCGCGGAGATCGTAGCCTCCCCCCGAGCGCAGAGTATCCAGGTTGCCGCGCAGCCAGTTTGGGGCAGAGAGGCCGCGTTCGGTTTGAACCAGCGTCGCCATTCCTTCCGAAAGCCAAAGGGGGCTTTCTTTCCCCGCGATGAAAAAGCTGTCGAAATAGATGTGGGTAAGTTCGTGGGCGAGAATCCCGATAAGTTCCTCGCTTGCGTAGACATAAATTTTCCGGCGTTTTACCGAGCTGGCTCCCCCCGACCAGGATGGGCGTCCGGTTACCTTCTGATAGCTTTCCTGGTCCCGGAATAAAAATACCGTGACGCGTTCGTTGCGTGCCCAGGGCGAGAAGGAGGCGAGGTCTTTCATGAGGTTCTCGTGAAGATCCTGAAGCGTTTCCATGAAATCCTGGGAGGCAGGTTGACCTTGAGAGAACACAACAAAATGGGAGTTTTGGAGTTTTACAAATCCCTTAGGCGTTTGGGGAGTGGCTTCCTGCGGACGCTTTGGTGCCGGCCGCGCAGGGCGTTTGGCCCTGACGGGTGTTTCTCCAAGCGAGCGTCCTTGCGTTTCTCGCTTAGTCTTCGGCGGGGCAACTCCTTTATAGGACGGTAGTTTTCGCGGTGTCGGCTTACGCAGCGCTTCCGGCATCGGCTTTGCGGTCGGGAAATTTTGGGGGCGTGGAAGGGGTGTGCGGTATGCGACCTTTGATTCCGCTTCGGGCTTTGCCGAGCGTCCGGCATGCGAGGGGGTCAGGTCGCTGCGCTCATCCTTACTGAAGAGCTCGTCCATCGGAATTTGAGGGAGGGCTTCCAGATCCGGAAGTTCTTCCAGCGCATCGACTGCGACGCGTGAAGAGACCCATCGCATTTGACCTTTCGTCGCTGCGGTGTCTTCCTCTAGAAACTGATAGATCATCAGTCCCCACAACGCGAGAACCATGGTCCAAAGGAGGACACGGAGTTTAATTAAGATGTCCATAGAGAACCGATGTCTACCCTACTAAGAGTGTAGCCGCTTGGCAAAAGAAATCAATGCCGGCGGGCATACAGGAGGGTAAAATTGAGCCCTAGGTTCGGGTGCCTATGTCGCGCATCCGAAGTGCCGTCTCGGCGAGGGCGTGGACAAATACCCCCAGAACGGGGATGAAGGCCGCATGCACGAATGCCATGGCCCAATGCTGGTCTCCAAGATAGAGCCCCACGGAGCGTTGGCGCAGATAATAAAGTCCCAGGAGCGTCGCGGCGCATACGAGGCCGGTTCCGAGGGTTTTCAATTTATTCTGGTACATCGCGGCGGTGACGGGAGGCAGGGTCAGTAAGAGCCACATCGGCGCCCAGAAGGGCATGAGAAGATAGGCGAGGGCCGCAGACCAGACGAACGTCAGCCAGATCTGGATGATCTTTAAATGCTTCGCCCATTGGATATAGGTGTAGGTATTTTTCGAAAACCAGTGATTGACTCCTAGCGACGCCGCGAGGATGCCGAAGGACCAGTATTTGGTCACTTTATCGGGTTCCGAGAAATAAATCGCGACCAGAACGAGTGCTGTCGCGAAAGGCGTGAAATAGAGATTGAGTAAGTTCATGGTTTTTCCTTTTCCTTGGCAAATAATGCCAAATGCCTATCTTTCTCTTCACCTGGAAGGCGATACGAAAACGAACCTTCATATGGGTCACTCTGAAAAATCATCGCGATCCCTCCCTCCTTAACAAAGGGCTCCGTCAACCGTCGAGCCTGGTTTAAAGGCGCCAGTGCTCGAGCTGTCACGAGGTCAAAGGGTTCCGGTGTTTCTGCTGGACCCTGTCCTCCTCCCGATCCGAGAGGCTGCCAGGTCCCATTATCTTCAATCGCTCGACCGTGACGGACTTGGATTCCCGAAAGACCGAGCTGTGCTGTCGCCAAATTCAGGAATCCAACCTTTCTATACACCGATTCCAGCAAAGTCACGCGCGCGTTGGGAAGGGCGATTTTTAAACAAATGCCAACGAAACCGCCGCCGCAACCGACATCCAGGATCGAATTGCAGGG
>JBFIEP010000449.1:0-3084 GCA_041603335.1 Elusimicrobiota bacterium
CGGCCAGCACAACAGCGATAACAACCATCGCTTTCCAGCGTTTAAAAAATCGGCGGCTCTCCTTTTTCTTTTCAGCCTTCTTTTCCACCGCAACAGGGACGGAAAGCACATTCTTCGCATCCAGGGGGATTCCCTTATAAGGTTTCAAACGGGGGAGGGAGCTTCCCGGATTTCCAGCACCGTCGACCGGATCTGCCCCGTTAAGAACCGAGGCAGGACTCGATAAATCAAATAATACAGCCGAACCGGATTTCGCCCGTGAAGAAGAAGTTTTCTCGTTTTTAGCCTCACGCACAAAGACACTCTGGGCGGCCGCGGTTTTCGTGACATACCGTTTCACAGCGACACGTCCTTCTGCGGGAGTTTGCGGAGCAATCGATACCACCTGTTGGTGCTCAGTCCCGATTTCGACAAGTGTTTCTGCGACAGGCAAGGTTCCCGGGCCTAGGATTGCGGCATCGAGAGAGCCGACCGTCGGCCCGGCTAAGCGGGGAGCAAGAACGGAAAGTGAGACCGTTGTTCCCGAGGGAACCTTCCCGACGGGCGCACGCAGCATAGGCGCCGCCGAAGCGTGACTAACCGAGAAAACCGCGATAAGGGCTATTCCCTTTCGGATCGATTTCATGGCTTGATTCTATCTCGTACTAACCTTTGAAGATTGGGCCAAAAGGCTCATTATTACTTCCTTTTTCGGCCTAGCCGATTTTACGCGTATGTCCTATCCGGACTTAAGTTTTGAAGCTGCGATCCAGTAGAAAATCGAGGACCCAGTAACGGCAACCGCTAAGGCAAGGATGCCGGTCGAGGCACCCCAAGTATCAAAGGCCCATCCCAAACCGATCAATGCGGCCATCGACAAACCTGATGCCATGGAATAAACAAAACCGTTCACTGCACCGGAATCTTCTTTCGGCACTCTCGATTGGAAAAAGGAGGCTAGTCCCAACTCATTAGAAAGCGTTGTCGAGGCAAGAAGAAAAACGATCGGAGTCGCGACCCAAATGGAGGGGAAGGCCCATAGCCCCCAAACACCCAACCCTGTAACAGCCGCGATACGCAGCCATCCAAAAGATTGATCCTTGTGACCCCGCGTACGCAGATAGATCGCTGCCGCGAATTCACCGAGATTCCAAACTCCCAGCAATATCGCCGCGGCGCCGGGGCTTCCCAAAATTTTCACAGCGTAAACTGCGGCAAGAAGCTTATGGAAAAGATTGTGAATCGTAATAATCGGGATATTTACCAATGCCGCGAGTAGGAGCTTTCGATCGCTTCTTACCAGCCGATACCCCTTTAATATTTCCGCCCAGAACGCCTTAAACCCTTTCGCGACGGGCTCGCCTGTCTTAGGAACTGCTACCGCTTTATTCCCACGGCTCATTCGCCAGAAGAAATAGCCGGCGACTAGATAAAATGCCGGATGTAAAATAAGGGTCTGAAGATACCCGGTCGCCGCAAGCAAGGCACCGGCTCCGAACACACCCGCGATCGCGGCAATTTCTCGCCACACATACAGCTCGCCGTTATACTTTCTGAGAACGCCCTCGTTGGTTCCTAGTAAATGAGGCATTTGAGCACGGCGGGCAATATCAAAGAGACCGGAAGCCGCTCCGTTTATAACAACGAGTCCCATCACCAAGGGAAGCCCGATGGGAACGCCTAAAAACAAGGAAACAGGAATCGCCGCAATCGCGAGCCCCTGCGCTGTGGCGGCAATGGTCATGACGCGGCCAGGTTTAAAGCGGTCGATCCAGGAAGAACCGACCCATCCCAACACGAGCCCCGCTAAATCCGATGCGACGAATAGCCCCCCGACAAGGCTTGCCGCTCCATAACTCTCCAGGAGCAGCAGGGGAACGACGAAATGCAGGGTTTCAATTCCAACCTTAACCGCTGAAACCCCGGCGGCGTAGAAACGGAATCGACGTTTTGACTCCGGGGATATCTCGGGAGCAGGGGTTTTAGAGTCCGAATCGATCCCATGATCATGATCGACGTGAAGAAAATCAAACTGAGAAGAATCCCTTGAATGCGCAAGACGGGTACCCGGACGTCGCGTATTGGCATAGGGAGAGCCGGCATACGCAGCTGGGACTCGTTCCTTAGTTAAAATACGGATGATGTCAGATCCTGCTGCATGCGCCTCGGAGGGAGGAACATCCTCTTTACCGGCATTCTCAGTCAGGGGTGCCGTACGCCGCACCAGTGCCTGAAGGCGTTTAGTCAGTTCACGGGCTGCGGCAGGTGGAGTTGCGGCATTCACCGTTTTTCGTCTGGTGACAGGTGAAATCTCAGCATGCACCGGTTTTGGGGTCTGATCCCCAATGACGATCCGGTCGAGTTCGGGAAGAACTCCGGCCGACAGAGTGGGGAGACCGACGGCTAACGTCGGTGCGTTAATCCCGGACGACAATAAGGATGGGGGTTTGTACGAAAGCGTGGGGACCGAAACCCGCTTCGGAACCGAACGATAAACTGTCGCCGCAGCAGAGGTTTGCAACGGTGCTAAAAAGACGCAAATTGCGAGGAAAACACGTCTCATACCCCGATCCTAATAAGGATCAGGTTGAATTCGAAGTGCCGATAGACCTACCTAAAGGTCAGAAGATGACCTAACCGTTTTTGAGCATTCCGGCGGCTTCGGCATCAAGGATCACCACCCGCTTGCCCCCAACGGGGACGATCATCTTTGCGGGACAGGTCTCGGGATCAGAATCGGCCTCAAGAAGTTGGTAAACCGCATCCGCCTTTTTTTCGCCTGTTATCAAAAACAGAATCGTTCTCGCCCGGCTTAAAACGGGTACCGTTAAGGTTAAGCGATCCCTCACAGCGAAAGTACTCGGGGCGCGAGCAGCGACGACCCAGCGCTCTTTTTCGGCTAGCGAGGCTTTCCCAGGGAACAGAGACGCCGTATGACCATCAGACCCCATTCCCTGGAGGACTAAATCAAATAACGGGAAACCGTCTGCATCCAAATTTTTCCCAAATTCGGTCCGGAGCATGGTTTCATACCGCTCTGCGTCTTTAACCGGATCGGTTCCTGCCGTCGGCATTGGATGAATCCGTTCGGCCGCCGCACCGACC
>JBFIEP010000450.1:0-3077 GCA_041603335.1 Elusimicrobiota bacterium
AAAACCTTCAACGATTCCAAGGCAGAAAGCACGGCTTCCCACGCAGGCTCGTCCTTCGGGGCATCAAACGTTTCGGTTAAAATTTGCTTCGCGTGTTCGGCGCATTGGGACCATCCCGTCAGCCCTTGTCCCCCGCGCAATCTGCCTCGAAGCGCGGTCAGGAAGTTCCAAAGTTCCTTGGTGTCTTTCTTATCGATCACGGCACCGACAGAACCTTCTTCACGCTTCACTTCTTTAAATAGTTCGAAGTCCTTCTTCGTAAAGGGCTCGATCTTGCCCTCCCATTGAAGCCAACCGCTATGGACCGCTTGGCGCTTAATAATATTTTTCCACGCGGAAATATTATGCTCCCCCTTCTTGATCAGAGGGCTATCGAGAATATCCAGCACGCTCTGCGACGGGTATTGGCGCTTGTGCAGCGTCAACAAAGAAAGAGCCAGCTTAGCGATGGGATGCCGGAGCAAAGGCTCCCCTCCCGTCATGGCATACGGGATTCGATGTTCATCGAGAACTTCCTTAATTGCGCCCTGATACGGCTCCAGCGTCCGCGCGGCGATTCCAATCTCATGGAACTCCAACGGATTTTCCTCGCGTTCGGTCAGCGCAAGAATTTCCTTCGCGACCCGCCAAATTTCATCCCGAACACCGGATACATTAAAAATCGTAAGCCGGGCCTCGGCTTCCGGCAGCGTCGTTTCGTGTGCGTTGAAGAGCCTGTTTAGCGTCTGCCCCAAAGCACGCTGTTCCGGCTTTGCCTCTTCGTAGGTCGGCTGTTCGCCGCCGAGTCTAAGCCTCGGGGAATCAAGACTCGTCTGCGCGAAGTGAAAGGCCGGGTGACCTTTTCTTAAGGGGAAAAAGAGTTGGGTATCATGGTTCGCCGCGATCGCATGGAAAAAATCCCCCTGCACGCCGGTCAGATCATAGAACCCGTAGTACAGGATCTTGCTGTACTGCTCGAGGCCGCCCATCCCGTTTACCACGACCTTGGCCGCAAGCTTGGCAACACCCGCCGGGGGAAGCACTCCGATGTCGTTAAGTCTTTCCAGATAGCGATTAAGCAAGGACAGCAGATCCCTCAATCGCGTTTGAGTCGCTTTTTCTTTAAACAGTTCAATGAAGTCTTCGGGAAGATCATTCGGATCGAGTCCGCCATCGATCAAATCCCGGATACTCGATCGATACGCCGCAGCCAAACCCTTTGGCCGATCCTCAGGGTCATCTTTTAAGAGTTGGTCGACTAGCTTGTCGTGGAAAAGACCATCGGTAACCACCTTGCTGGTCAACTGCTGGGAGTTCTCAACAACCTCTCTCGCTAAGGAGTGGAAGGTATGAAATTGGATATTGATCAAATTCAGACCGGCTTCCATCGCAAGAAGACGTTCTAAGCGATCGGCTAATTTTCGACTCGGCGCGACGACAGCTATTTTGGTGGAGAGATTCGGATGTGCCGTTAAAACAGCCTTAACGAAGGCGTTTTCTAAAGACGGTTGAAAGGGTCCGCAGGTCGTTTTTAGGGGCATGGGCTCGGCGCCGGAATCGATGGTATTGTAGATAAAATGCCCCATTTAGCCAGAACCGGCCGAGAATAGGCAAAAATGTTGCATTCCCCTCTATAGAGAACTATGTCGCCTGCCCTGACAAAAAATGACCTTTGGCATGCTCTAAATTTGTAAAAACGATGGAAATTCAAAACTTATTTCTAGCTGTCGGGTTCATGATCGCGCTGGGGGCCATTCTTTCCACCTTCCTGGTATTGGCCAATAAAAAATTTTCAGTCCAAGAGGATCCACGTATTGGAGACGTTGAAGGGATGCTCCCCGGTTCCAACTGCGGTGCCTGCGGACAGCCCGGATGCCGGGCTTTTGCCGAGCAAGTCATCAGCGGAAACGAGCCGATCGCCCAATGCAGCGTCAGCACACCCGAAGTACAGGAGGAAATTGCGGGATATCTTGGCATCGGGGTGGGTTCCGCCCAAAAAAAAGTTGCCCGCTTAGCCTGCGCGGGAGGCTCCAACGTGGCCCGCCAGCGGGTCCGCTACCAAGGACTTAAAACCTGCCTCGCCGCATCGGTTGTGACCGGCGGAGGAAAGGGCTGCGTTTGGGGATGCCTCGGCCACGGAGACTGCGATGTTGTTTGCGACTTTGACGCGATTACCATGGACGTCAACGGTCTCCCGGTCGTTGATGAAGAAAAATGCACCGCCTGCGGAGATTGCGTCGATATATGCCCCAAGGATTTATTTTCATTGGAACCGATCGAAAACAAACTTTGGGTCGCGTGTAAAAGCGAAGCCGCCGGTGATTCCGCCGAACGTGAGTGCGAGGTCGCCTGCACCGCGTGCGGGCTGTGCGCGGCGGACGCATCCGAAGGACTCATCACGATGCAGAACAATCTTCCCGTCATCGATTATAGTCGTATCGCCTCGGCCAACGCCGAGTGCATCGAACGGTGTCCGACAGGAGCCATCGTTTGGTTCTCGGATTCCGGCCGGGCCGAAAAAGGAAGGAAGGCGAAGCGGATCATCCGCTCGGAACCATTGCCAATAGGATAAGACGATGAAGCCAAAAATTAATTCCTTTAAAGAATCCAACAAGGTCGCGATGACCGGACGTCAAGCGGTTCGTTTTGTCGCAGATCGTCGGTCGCTTTCCCACCTTGCAGGACTATCGCTAACCGGAGAACGGGCCGCGTGCTGGCTATCCGATGATGAACTCACGACCGAAAGCGGCTGCCTGCGAAGTTCGGCGCGACGCCACCTTCCCTTCGTTGTTCATCTGGCCTCGGGGCTATCCACGGGTCACGGGGCCTATCACGGAACCGGCGACGCGGGATGTTTCCAAATGTTCGCTGCCGACGCGCAGGAGGTCGCCGATTTCTCCCTCATCGCACACAGGATTTCAGAACTCTCTCTCGCGCCCGGGATCCTGGCCCAGGATGCTCCTGTGACAACCGATTCCCTCATATCGCTGGAGTACCCTTCCCAAGCAATCGTCGATTCCTTCTTAGGGAATCCCGACGATACGATTGAAACCCCCACCCCGGCACAGCGGCTGCTTTTTGGAGAACGGCGGCGGCGC
>JBFIEP010000451.1:0-3060 GCA_041603335.1 Elusimicrobiota bacterium
GAGGAAGAACAGGCCGCGGTGTACTCTAAGGTTGCAGAAGCGCTTTCTCCAAACCCTGTCACGATTCGCACGGCGGATATAGGAGGCGACAGGCTTTCGCAGCTTGGACTGGAAGGACCGAAGAACGAGGCAAATCCCTTTATGGGACTGCGCGGAATCCGGCTGTTCCTTCGCAATTCCGATCTGTTAAAGACTCAATTCCGGGCGATATTGCGGGCTACGCGGCACGGGAAGGTTCAGGTTATGCTTCCGATGGTGTCTTCGCTGAGGGAGCTTCAAAGCGCGCGCCGCATATTCTTCCAGGCCCAGCAGGAGCTTTTAGCGGAAGGTGTCGCGCTTCCGAAAAAGACACCGCTTGGAATCATGGTTGAAATTCCATCCGCCGCAATCATCCTGGATCACTTTTTGGATGAAGCGGATTTTATATCGATAGGCACCAACGACCTAATTCAATACACCCTTGCCGTGGACCGGATCAATGAAGAGGTCGCCTACCTATACGACCCCTATCACCCCGCTGTATTACGGCTTCTGCGCGACATCGTTGAAACCACCCACAAGCGGGATAAAAAGGTCACTGTTTGCGGAGAAATGACTTCGGATCCCAAAGCGGTTCTATTATTGATCGGTCTTGGGGTTGATGTGCTGTCTGTCACGCCGCGCATGTATTTGCGCGTTAAGCAGGTCCTCCGCTCGGTTCGGTATGAAAACGTACACTCGGCGGTTATGAAGGCGCTTAAGCTTGGGGACTCGGGCGAAATCCGTAAACTTCTCGACGATCTATAATCCCCACTAACCCTTTATGAGCGAACCGAAACGCATTAGAAATTTCTCCATTATTGCCCATATCGATCACGGTAAGAGTACGCTCGCCGATCGATTGCTCGAGCACACCGGAACCGTTGAAAAGCGGAATATGAGTGAGCAGCTGCTGGATTCTATGGAGCTCGAAAAAGAACGCGGTATTACGATTAAGGCCAAAGCGGTTCGGATGGAGTATAAAGCGAAGGATGGGGAGAAATATGTTTTTAACCTCATCGATACGCCGGGTCATGTTGACTTCACCTACGAAGTTTCCCGTGCGCTAGCGGCCTGTGAGGGTGCTTTGCTTGTTGTTGATGCCGCCCAAGGGGTTGAGGCCCAGACCCTCGCAAATTGCGATTTAGCAAAAACCCTCGATTTAAAGTTAATCCCTGTCCTTAATAAGGTGGATCTTCCCGCAGCCGATCCCGAAGCGGTGGAGGAACAAATTTTTGATGTCCTTCATATCCTGGAAGACTCTATTTACGCCTCGGCGAAGGTCGGAAAGGGAACGGTTGAAGTTCTTGAAGCGATTGTTGATCGAATCCCCGCTCCCTCCGGTTCCGATGACAAGCCGCTTGCCGCGCTTATTTTTGATTCCCTCTTTGACCCTTATCGCGGAGTCATTTTGTATTTACGGGTTTTTGACGGCGTTGTGAAGAAGGGAAGCCGCGTAAAATTCTTTTCGACAGGACTCGAAGTTGTTGTTGAAGAAGTGGGCATCATGACGCCTAAGCGCATCAAATCCAAAGAGCTTGCTTCGGGCGATGTCGGATATCTTGTTTGCGGAATCAAGGACATCCATTCGGTGCGGGTCGGAGACACCGTGACGGAGATCGCAAACCCCGTTAAGAAGTCCCTTCCGGGCTACAAAGAAGCGCAATCGGTGGTGTTTGCCGGCGTTTTCCCGGTCAACCCCGGGGATTATCCAAGTCTTAAGGGGGCGCTCGAGAAACTTAATCTTGAAGATTGTTCCTTCCACTATCAGATTGACACCTCGAAGGCGCTTGGGTTTGGATTTCGACTTGGGTTTCTCGGGCTGCTTCATATGGACATTGTTAAGGAGCGTCTCGAGCGGGAATTTGATCTCAGTTTGATTGTGACGGCTCCCAACGTTGTATTCAATGTGAAAAAGAAGGGAGATAAAGATTATAAGACGATAGATAATCCCGCTAATTTCCCCCACTATGGAGATATTGAATCGATTCGAGAGCCCTACGTTGATGTCACAATTATCCTTCCTACCAGTTTCCAGGAACCGGTCCTAAACCTCCTCAAGGATCGGCGGGGCATCTATAAAGACATCGAGTACGTTCCGGGGCAGCGCTTGATTATCCGCTACGAACTGCCGATGTCGGAAATCGTGTTCGATTTTTACGATAAGCTGAAATCGGTGTCGCGGGGATACGCTTCTTTCGACTATACGCCTTCAATCGAACGGGAAGCCGATCTTGTAAAACTCGAGATTCTCGTTCACGCGGACCCGGTTGACGCGTTGAGTTCGATCGTTCATAAAGATAAAGCCCATTTGATGGGGCGGGGCATGTGTGAGAAGCTTAAGGAACTTATCCCCCGCCAACAGTTTGAGGTTGCCCTGCAGGCATCGGTTCGCGGCCGTGTTGTTGCGCGCGAGACAATCCCCGCGCAGCGAAAGGATGTCACCGCTAAATGTTATGGTGGCGACATCACACGAAAACGAAAATTGCTTTCTAAGCAGAAAGAAGGAAAGAAGAAGGCGAAGACCCTCGGATCCGTTGATATTCCTCAAGAGGCGTTCCTTGCTGTCTTGAAGATAGAGCGCTGAAGGAGTACATTAAGGAAGATTTTATGGAAACACGATTACTTTGCATCGGGGTCGCAATGGGCTGCTACGCCTTTGCTACCCGGAAATGGTCCGAGAAGTTTAATTCCCGAATGGCAACCGCGCTGTGGCACGGTCTTTTTTATCTGCTCGCAGGGTTTGGAATTACGCTGGTCGCCGTGCTTTCAATTGAAAGCAGGGTTCGTTTTGTCGACGCCTCCGCGGGGGTGCTGTCGTTTCGGGAAGTTCTAACGGGCATTGTCGGCGGATTGCTGCTTGGAACGTGGGGGTATTTCCGGGCATGGACTCAAGGGGTTGATGCTGAAAAGCGGAAGTTTTTCCATGAGGAAGACCTTGAATGGGCGGAAACCGTTTTTTCCGCGGTCTTGCTTGCCGCGGTTCTAATGTATTTCGTGGTTCAAGCGTTTAAGATTCCCTCCGGCTCAATGTTGAATACC
>JBFIEP010000452.1:0-3057 GCA_041603335.1 Elusimicrobiota bacterium
ATCTTGGTTGAGGATGGGGTAGATTCCAACCGGGTGACGGTTGTTCACGACATGATCCCGACGGGTTCGAATTGTCCGTTTTCACCGGCCATTCCGAGTGAACGCGCGAAAATTCGCAGAGAACTGGGAGACCGGCTTAAAATTGATCCTGAGTCCCCCTGGATCGGGAATATGGCCGCGCATGTTCCTCACAAAGATCAGGCCACCTTAATCCGTGCCGCCGCCGTTCTCGCAAAAGACCGGCCGGACCTTAGATTCTTATTGGTCGGGGATGGGCCGGAGCATCAACGCCTCAAAAAGCTTGCCCGCGAGCTGTCTTTGGAATCTGTAGTCTTGTTCCCGGGACGGACATCCGACCCTAAACCCTGGCTGCAGTCTCTTGATTGCTATGCCCATCCATCTTGGGGTGAGGGAATGGGCTCGGTTTTACTTGAAGTTGCGGCGACCGAGGTTCCGATTGTCGCTACCACCGCGGGCGGAATCCCCGAGGTTGTTGAACACGGGCGTTCGGCTCTGTTGGTTCCCCCTCGAAACCCCGATGCGCTCGCGCAATCCATCTTAGAATCGCTGGAGCATCCCGAAGAAGCAAAGAGACGTGCGAGGGCCGCCAAGGCCGATCTCAGCCGATTCAGTTTGCAGACGATTGGAGATCAAACCGAGGCTGTTTATTGTGAGGTCGCCTCGTGAAGCTGAGTGTTGTCATTGTCACGTTAAACGAGGAGCGTGACCTTCCAGGCTGCCTTGATAGCGTTCGCGGTCTTGCGGATGAAATTATTTTGCTTGATAGCGGTTCGAGGGATAAAACAAAAGAAATCGCCGGGAACTATCAGGCCAATGTTTCGGAAAGAACGTTCGATGATTTCGCATCCCAAAAACAAGCTGCCGTTGAGTTGGCCGCCGGAGAGTGGATTTTATCATTGGATGCCGACGAACGCGTAACCCCGGAACTTGCCGATGAAATACGCGGCGCGATGCAGAATTCCGCAATCGATGCCTACGATATCCCGTTTCAGGTTTGGTTCCTGGGGAGCCGCTTGCGCTATGGCGGGCTGGGCCGGGAACACCACGTGCGTTTATTTAAACGCGGAAAGGGCCGCTTTGGCGGGAAGCAGCTGCATGAAGGGATTGTTGTGGAAGGACCCGTAAAACGATTGTCGCATGAGATTGTCCATATCCCGTACCGCGATCTAAATGAATATTTAGAGAAGATGATTGTTTATACCGACCGTGCCGCCTCAAAGCGTTTTGAAAACGGAAAGCGTTTCCACGTCGGATATCACCTCCTTCCTTTTTGGGAATTTTTCATGCGTGCCTTTATTAAGGGCGGTGTGCTGGATGGTTTTCCGGGTATTCTTTGGGCCGGGCTGTCGGCATTTCATTCCTGGCTTAAATACACAAAGTTGCGCGAACTTGAGCGGGCCCAGCGATGATGATCCCGTTGGGACTGGGCTCTTTGGGATTGGGTGCGGCGGCCGCGGCATTTTCGGCACGGTGGAATTGGTGGCGGCCGCGTGTTGAAGGTTTGGTTATCCCGATGTATCACCATTTAGGGTCTGCAACCTCGAAGCGCCACTCTAAATTATGGGTAAGCGTCTCGGACTTCCGGTCCCAGATGCAGAGTCTGCTCAAAGGCGGTTGGACGCCGATATTCATGTCTGAACTCGCGGCGGCGTCTGACGGCAACGGAACTTTACCCGACCGGCCGGCTCTTGTTACTTTTGATGATGGGACCGCGGATAACTATGAGCTAGCCCTTCCGGTCTTACAGGAATTAGGAGTTAAGGCCAATATATTTGTCGTGGTTGAGGGGATTGACGGCCATACGCGCTGGGAAAACCCCGTAGAAAAGCCATGGCAGCGTATGCTCTCCTGGAACCAAATGCTTACCATGCGGGATTCGGGCTTGGTGGAATTCGGCTCTCATACGATGCGGCATCCTAACCTGGTGGTGCTTCCGCTGGAAGATGCGCGCTGGGAAATTTCCGAGTCGAAGCGGCGTTTGGAATCCCGCTTAGAGGTTCCTATTCATGGATTTGCCTATCCTTTCGGCTCGGGAGCGGATTCCTCGGCCCTACGGGAAATCGTTCGGGAAGCAGGGTATTACTTTGATTTTTCGATACGGCAAGGTATTACTCCCTTGCCCTGGGAATTCTCTAATGGCGCGCTTCAGCGGGTTCTTGTACGCGGGGATGACACGGCTTATGATTTTCATTTAAATTTGACGCGGGGAAAGGCTCGATTTTGACCCCCCCCCAACGCATCCTCGTTATTATGCTCCGCCGTATCGGCGATGTTACCTTGACCACACCCGCGGTCCGTGCTTTGCGTGCCCAGTTCCCCGATGCGAAAATCGACTTTCTTACCGAGCCCCCCTGTCATGAAATTCTTGCGGGGGTTCATGAAATTTCCAATATTCTCGTTTACCGCAAGGGTTGGTTCAATTACCTATACTGGTTTTGGCGGCTCTGGTTCCGGCGTTATGACTGGGTTGTCGATTATATGGGAAATCCCCGTTCAGCAATGCTAACTGCGTCGACCCGCGCTCCTGTCCGCGGCGGACCGGCGCGCGCGTCCCATGCATGGGCCTATACTCATCGTTTAGACCAGCCTCCGACGACCTTGTACAATCCGCTTGAAAAAATCCGGATGTTAAGAGGACTCGGGTTTGAGCCCGATGAAACCGATCCGATGCCGCGTATCGCCTCAAGCGTCGATGCGGAGGAATTTGCGCAAAAGGCGCTGGTGCGCATGCGAATGCCGAAAGCGCTTCTGGTTGGACTAATCCCCGCCTCGCGGCGCGAGTCGCGGCGTTGGCCCGCCGAATCGTACGCGGCCCTGGGGAGATTATTGCGGGACCGCCGCGGAGTAAATGTTCTTGTATGCTGGGGTCCGGGGGAGCGGGATTTGGCCGAGGCGGTTCGTGATGGAATTGGGGAGCAAGCGTATCTGGCGCCTGAAACCGCTGATCTGCGCCAAGCGGCAGCCGTCCTGGGTCGTTGTGACTTCGTTGTCACCAACTGCAATGGACCGCGGCATATCGCAACCGCACGGGGTGTC
>JBFIEP010000453.1:0-3043 GCA_041603335.1 Elusimicrobiota bacterium
CTCCCGGTCCCAAGAAGCCCCCTCCCGGCCGCGGTACCCTTCGCCTTTCAGGGTCGCCAAGTAGGCAGCGAGATTAGCACGCGCCTCATCATTTAAATGGAAGTTCGGCATCTTTGTGTTGGGCTGCCACGCCGTCGGATCCTTAAGCCACAACGCCATAAATTCTTTCGATTTTCGAAAACCCGCAAATGTGAGATCCGGGCCGGCATCTCCTCCCTCGTACCCAACGCGATGACACCGTTTACATTGATAGCTGGCAAAAGACCCCGCGCCCAACTGCTCGGGGGTCATTTGCGATCTATCCGCACACGCAGACAGAAAAAATAATAGCGGCAGGAGCCGCTTCATAGGATTACTTCTTAAACTCGAGGCCGACGCGTCCCGAGTGGGCATAAGCTGACCAGATGGCCGTAAATCCGAGGATGATGACACCGACGAATACGGGCGGATTCATCTCGGTATAATGTCCTGCGCCGAGCATCCCGAACAACATCGGGCCGGAAGAGTAGGTATTGATCTTCGATGCCATCGTCGCACGCGCCTTCAAGGCGGGTGCATCATCACCCGCCGTGCCGCCTAAAAGCTTTTTCTGGGCAGGCCAAATAATGAACCAGACGTTGAACCACATCAGGGTTCCAAATCCCATTCCCATCATGATCCACGCATTACGGCTGGAGCGGAAAAGGTCGTTCGGGCCAAACCCGAAGCCGGGTGTATACATGTAGTTCATGACGTACAGAACGATTCCCATAAGGAAGGTGAACATCGCCCCCCAGCGGAACCAAAACAGAACACGCGGCATGAGATGGGGATTTACATTCTTGGCGTTATCGCCAAGATCTTTTTGGAGGTGACCGTTGATCCAATTAAAGAAATACAGAAGGCCGATCCAGGTAATTCCGGCAATCACATGGAACCAGCGAACAATAAGATGAGCGACGTCGTACATAAGTTATTCTCCTTCGATTGGATTAAGGCTATTCAATCAAAAACCCGGCCTAGTAGCAACATTTCACCCGTCTAACCGGCGGCTCATCCAGACCGCGCCGGCACCGAATGAAACATTGGGAAACCAGGCCGCCAACAGCGGGGCAACCCGCCCGGATTTCCCGAGATACCACGAAAATTCAATACACCACAAATAGACAAAACTCACCAAAAGCGCGGCGGCAAAAGCTACGGGAGGCGGCGCGCGACGCAGCCGCAAAGCGATTGGGATTCCAATCAAACACAGAACAATATTCGTGAAGGGATACGCGATTTTCTGATGCATCGCGGTCGAGACTTCCCTAGCGGAGCGTCCCAGGGATGCAAGACGCCGAACCTCTCTATGCGCCTCGAGAATACTCATTTCATCCGGCTTTTTCTTTGTCGGAACAATTTTCCGCGGAGGAACGGTTAGATCGGACTCATAATGAACAAACGATACTCCGCTGACCAATGCCCCCTTCCCATCAAACGTTTTAACGACCCCATCCTTGAAAATCCACCGCCCGAGCCCCCCATCCCAATCGGCATTTTCAGCATCGATCTGACGGGTTAAAATATTTTTCGAATAATCATCAAGGATCGCACGTTCAATATGGCCTTCCTGCACCCTAAACACGCGTGCCGAAAGGAACTGTTTAGGACCCGGCGTTAGAACCACATCAAAAAAAACGTCCCATTTCCATTCCGGGTGAATCGTCTCACGCCACAAACGCTGCGATCGGGAAAAAGCGGCGGGAAGAACCGTCTCCTGTGCCGTAAACGCAAGCAACGAGATAATAACGGCAATCCAAAGAATCGGTCGGAAAAATCGAGACGGCTCAAAACCCGAAGACTGCACCGCCACATATTCACCCGAACGAACGAAACTACTCACCGTAAACAAGGTCGCCAAAACCGTCGCCATAGGAACAATTCGCACAGTCCAGTAGGGAACCGTCAGAGCCAAATACTCAAGGATCAACCGCGGGGAGGCCTCGCTGGTCGCAAGACGGTTAATCTTGTCAAACACGTCAACGAGAAATACGATCACCGCGAACAAACCCAATCCGAAAAAAAACGGCCCCACAAACCGCCGCGATAAATAACCGCCGAAGATGGTCATCTTCGAAGCAATCTCCACCACGTCCAAACTCCCGCAGGAATACAAATCAGATTAGGCAGCCAAGGTCCCCACGGGGAAAAAACCAGATCCTTACGCCCAAGCCCCACCCCAACAGCAAGCAGGCCGTAAAAAACAAACATAAGCCCAAGACTCATCGCGAACCCAATCGGCCGACTGCGCTTTTCCAACTTAAGCCCCAGCGGGCACGCAACCCAAAACAACATGAAGGGCGCAAAGGCACTCGCCGATCGCAGTGCCGCCTCCGTCGTATACTCCAATACCTTCTGCGGGGCTAAATGACCCCGGGCGATTTCTTCGCGAATACGCGGCGTACTTAACTCCTGAAGATCGGCGGTACGGTCAATATCCCCCTTAAACGGAAGAAAGAAATTCGCGCGCTTAAAACTTGAAACGGTATGCGAGTTCGGATCGGGACTCGGCCAAACCATCGAACCATCCTCGAGGACGAGATTCACTCCGACACCGGACTCAACGGAGGAATGGCCGATCGGAGCAGAAATTCGCATCCGGCGGTATTGCCCCTGTCGTTTAATAACACGAACGCCATTTAGGGTTCCGCTTTTTCCATCCACGGATTGGGCGAAAATCGTCCAATACCCGATCGACGTCAACGCGTTCGGTTCGATATTGAGATGTGTGATTTCGGCCAAGGCACGGTGGTAGGAACGCTGGAATGAATGAAACCCGTCGGGACTCCATTTATGGTTAATCCCAAACAGCAGTACCGAGACGACAATCGCCAGTCCGAAAAACGGTTTCAAAATATCCTTGAAAGAAAATCCCGAAGCCCGTAGAGCCATAACTTCCCCGGTTTCCGAATGATGACCTAACGTTAAAAGCAGGGAAACCAGAAACGCCATCGGCAATGCGAGGCTCAAAAAGTAGGGGGAAAGGCGCCCGAAACACAGCAAAATCCAGGTTAACGGGATC
>JBFIEP010000454.1:0-3040 GCA_041603335.1 Elusimicrobiota bacterium
AATCGCCTTCTTTATCCTTTTTGGCGGGACCGCACCGCCTCCGCCGGGAACGGTCGTGAAGGGATCTCCCAGTCAAACCGCTCCAGCGCTTCCGCCAAGTGCCCTTCTCGCTGAAGAAATGCAGCGGCGTGACGAAGAGGACGAGGCCGCGCGGCGCGCGGCGTCCGGGACTCGAATGATGATTCAGCGTGACGATATGACTTCCGAATTATTGGCACGCGGCCGTAAGCCAAGAGGGCAGCAGGGGGCAGCGGCTCCTTCCCCAGAGGAACCCCGGGCCCCGCGTAGAACGATCCCCCGGGCTGAGCAGGCAGGGGGTTACGAAGAGGCTAAAGAGGGTTGGTCCATGATCAAGTTGTCCGCAGCCGAGCAGGCCCAGTTGGATGCGATCGGAGCGAATTTTAAAACCCCTAATGAAGCGGAAGCGCTTGCCGCAAATCCGCGCATGTTCGAAAAGGTTATTGGATCCATCGGCCGTTCCCCGAAGTTGACAAAATACCTGCTTGATAACGAATTTATCGTCAAAGGGTTTATGGGCCGCCCGCGTTCCCGGCAAAATTGCAGCAACAAAGCCGCTGCGGTTAAACACTACTCCGATCCCAGTAACGGGGAATCCGGCGTGGCCTTGCGTGTGTTGAATGAAATGCTCAAGGGAAATTCCGAGACCCCCTCGGCGTTTGGAAGTTCGAAGATGATGGGGGCAATGCTTAAGTGTCCCGGATTGCAGGGGATTATCAATGACCCCGATGCCCTTTCGACCATCATGGATAAAAATCCTATCGCGTCGCAGATGCTTCAGGATCCGGCGATTCTCAAAGGAATGATGGGAAGCCCCGATCTGATGCAGGCCTACATGGGTGCGCAATCAGGACTTCAAGGGCGTTAGCTTCTAAGAAAATGGGCGCCGATCGCGAAGATCGTCAGATCGGCGATGACATGGCTGATCCAGGGCGCCCACAAAGAATTTTCTTCACGGTAAACAAGGCACCACGCTCCACCGCCCAATGCGACTGCGAGAGCAAGAAAGGCTCCCGACAACGCGTCGAGCGTGACCGCGTACAGCACGCCGTGATGAATTCCAAAACACATCGAAGAAATAATGACCGCAGCACCGCTATTGATTATTTTAGAAAGACGCGTGAAAATAAATCCGCGCCAATACAGTTCTTCGATCGTCGAGTGGATGAGGCTCATAAACAACGCCCAGGCCCAAAAATATTCGCTGCTTCCCCATCGTCCGACGGCCGCGATCACACTGTGTCGGTGTTCTGCCAGCATCGTGTCGAGTCCCAGGTTCCATCCGAGCAAAATCAAAAATGCGAAAAATGCGCCGATCAAACAACCGCGGATAAGTCCGCGGGGCGGTCCCAGGATATCTTGAGGAGACCGCCGCTCAACACCCAAAACCCAGAACGCCGGCCACGCAAGCAGAAAAATCTTCGACGCCCCAAAAATGAAGGGGGCGGCCGAAGATTCCCGAAAAACGACAAATGCGAGAAAGGCTCCTATTCCGGGAACGAAAAGCGCCGGCAATACGGCATTCATGGGATGACGGTAGCACAATGAGAGCGATTCTGTTTGTTGTTTCGGGGATCGCCACAGGAGCCGCCTTCCTCCCCGGACCCTTCGGCTGGGCGCTTCTTGTTTCTCTTGCCGGAATCGTTTTATGCCTGCGGGGAGTCGGGAAGCTGCATGCGTTCTTTCGGGGGTGGCTGTTTGGTGCCATCGCTTGGGCGGTCGGTCTTTATTGGTTCCCTCCCGTCGTCGCGGAGTATGGGGCAGGTGTTCCCGGATTGCGTTGGATCTTTTTCCTGTTGATCGTCGGTTATCTGGGTTTAGAACTCGCGATAGCATCCCTGCTTATGCGTTCTGTTGCGGACGTTTTGGAAAATTGCGGGTGGAAGGAAGTGCATGCCCTCGCTATCGCAAGCATTCCTGTCTGGGTCTGCGTCGACGGCTACTTCCCGCCGCTCTTTCCGGCTCCCATCGGAACGATCATGTTGTTTCATCTCCCCCTCGCCCAATCGTTGGATCTATTCGGTTCTGCCGGCCTCGCGTGGATCATTGCGTTTTCAAATGCGGGAGTATTTTTGACCGTTGCAGAGTCTTCGGACCGGTCCTGGAGGCGTTTGCTTCCGTTGGGAGCGGTTGCTGTCCTGCTGCTTATTAACGAAGCGTATGGATTAATCCGGATTTCCCAGATTGACGCGGCGATTGAAGAAGCCGTCAAGAAAGACCAGGTCCTGGACGTCGGAATGGTTCAGGCCGCGGTCCCTTTCGGGAGACGGCGTAACGGCCAATTTATAGATGACAATGTGGAAATTTATAGAGCGTTAACCCAGGAGGCGCTCGCAAAAGGACCGCTTGATTTAATTATCTGGCCTCAAAACACCTATGAGCGTCACCTCTCGGTTTCTAAAGATGGGGCATTCCATATCAACGGGGAATCGGCGGAAAGCGTACTATCCAGAGATATACCCGGAAAGGTCCCGGTACTTGTGACGACGCTTGCCGATATGGATAACGGTGCGGTTCGTTATGTGTCGATTTTGCGGGGAGCGGACGGTAAAATTGACGGGGTTTCCTACAAACGGTTTCCGACTCCCTTGTCTGAATATTTTCCCCTCGGGAAATTATTCCCTTTCTTGTACCGGTTGACGCCGCGAATGAACCGCATCGAGCCGGGGCCCCAACAGCCGATTAATTTGGGGGGTGCCTCCCTGGGTGTTTACGTTTGCTATGACGGAATGAAGCCTGACAGCGCCCGTTCCCTGGTTCGCGCCGGAGCGGAGCTGCTGGTTAATCCATCGAGTGATCAATGGTCGCGGGACCGGACGATCCAGCCTTTGCAGGCCTTCGCCGTCACGCGTCTGCGTTCGATCGAGACGCGGCGATTTTTACTGCGCTCCACGCCAAACGGCATGAGTACGGTCGTGGATGCGGCGGGCCGCCTGGTCGATGAAATTAAAATCGATGAAAAAGGCGTTCTTCGGGTTCAGGCCGCCCGCTTGACGGGAACCACCTCCGCGGCGTTTTTCGG
>JBFIEP010000455.1:0-3015 GCA_041603335.1 Elusimicrobiota bacterium
GCTCGGATGAGGCGGCCGTTCTTTCCGGAGTCCTCAAGGCGCTTGCCCCGATTGCGCGCAATGTCCGCTCTTCGGGACTGACTCCCGGGAAAATGGCGCAGCCTGATTTCCTTTTCACGGGTCCGTCGCATCAAGCCTCCTTCTTTGCCCTAATCGATACAGTCTTTGGTATCCGGTTTGGATCGCTGCGCAGTCAGTGGGGTCTTAAAATCACCGACGAGCAGCTCGCGCGCTTCGGCCTTAACGCCGGTGTGAAGGGAGTAGGCGCTGTGATCGAAGGCGTCGGTTCCCGCACGCGTGATCCGTGGCTGCTGGTCTATTACGGCGACAAGCGCCTCGACCGCGTCCGTCACACCAGGCGCTACAACGCCATTGAAGCCGAACGCAAAATAATCCGCGAACTGTTGTAGGGGTCAGGCCCCTCACCGGTTAAGCAGCTTTAGCTGGAGCAGTTCCAGCCTAAATTGTTCATGCTTTTTTTAAGGTTTTGACCGTCGGAAAGCCGAGTCCTTAGAGGGGTTTTTGTCGCGAAACGCATCTTCCTAGGCCCTAAGCCTCAATTTCGCTGACCCTAATAGTCCATCGCGCTTTGCCCGGCTCAGCCCCATCCTGGATATGAGGGACCGGAGGTGGACCATGGCGCGACGCATCGCTATTTTGGTGTTGGCGGCTGTACTTGGGACGGGATCAAATCTATACGCCCAGTCAATTGATTTTGAATCCCTCATTAAGGGCGCCCTGACCGGCGCCGGCGGTACCACCACCCTTCCTCTAAGAACCCTCCCGGCATTTAAGACCAAGCGCCGAGCCCAACCTAAGAACAATAAAAAGATCGAATTGTGGGTGTATGACAACACAGGGACCAATCCGATTTTAGACGGCTCGACCTATATCGAGTACGAGCGCAGCCGCCATCCCAACAAGGTTTTTAAAACGATGACGAGCTTTACCGAGTTTCGAGACTATCTCCGCCAATACAAACGCGCCGGTTATGAAATTGAAAATCTTAAAATCGTCGGCCATGGCCGCCCGGGTAAGGCGGGGTTTTTAGACGCGACCAACCTTGGTGTTCTAAAGCGTGAAGGCCTTGATGCTTCCTTCGGGAAAGGAGCGGACGTTGATATCCGTTCGTGCAACACGGCCCGCGGGGTATGCGGTGCGCATTTGCTCCAGGAAATCGGAGACAACCTGCTTGCCAAAAACGGGGGTTCGGTTACCGGTGCCAACAACTACTATTTGGGATTGCCCATCGTTGGGGGTTCTGTCGACGGGAAATACCTGACCTACTCGGTGGAACCGGGCAAGCAGGGTGAGTTTTCTAAACGGATTGATTTGGAAGCGCAGCGTGAAATAATGAAGAGCCGTTTAACCTATGTCTCGGGATATCTCGCCCGCCATCAACGCGGGGTGAGACTTTTGGGATTGGGGGACAATGTCCAGGAGATTACGCGCGATATCCTAACGGCGCGCCGGGAGGTCAATAAAAAGGAATTCGATCTAGAGCAGGCCGCGACAGCACAGCTCTGGATCGATTCAGTCAACGAAGGATTGAGAACGATTTCCTGGAAGTTGGAAGCCCAGGCGCGGTTGCTCCCATTGCCGTAGATTATTCAAGCTTGGTCAGATACTTATCAAATCCTTTTTTGACTGCCTGCTCGTAGAAGTATGTGGGGAAGTCCACGTCGCCTTTCTGGAATTTAAATTGTAGATCTGTCATCGTGTTTATCGTTGAGGTAATGATATCCCGGCCTCTGAATTTATACGCGGTCGCATATCCGTAGTTGAATAAAATCCGGTACGGACAATCCTCGTTATACGTCTTTGCATCAAACGCATACCCGGCCTTCTTCGCATAGGTGGAAAACGCGGCCCCTTCTGCCCACTGAGAGACCGCCTCCACCTCCTCGGTATTATGGGGAGGAACCCAGGGACGTTTTTCTCGAACGGCTTTCTCATAGGATTTTGCGAAGCGATCAAGCATCGTGATGTCGTATTCACCCGTGCCGATGAGCCACTCCATGCTGCGGATATCTGCCGGAGTCAGCGTGTAGCGGGAGAGGTCAAAGTCCCCGGGAGAGGGGGGAGCTCCTTTTACGGCAGGCAATTCCAGCTTTTTTTCGGAATCGAGAATCTCCGAGGGTTGAGGAAACGGAGTATTTGCCTGCGCTAATAGAGGAAATGAACTCATTAAGAGGCACAGCCGGAAGGGGTTGGATTTCATCATATTAATAAGGTGAATCTATAGTTGCCCGGCCTCCAGTGAAGAATGGGAAAGGGAAATCTGGGCCTGAAGGGACATGAATCGCAGGACTCCTTACCCCAATATCTCCTACAATATCCATAAGATTTCGCTTTTCATCCACGGCGTAAAGGAAAAAATTTATGGCCAGCTACACATCCGTCCGCGACATCAAACAGTACGATTGCATCCGTCACTCATCCATCGGAAAGGTTTACGCGGTTAAAGAAATTGTCGGTGATAAGCTTTATCTCCTTGATGCCGAAGGCCACAACGCCAGCTTCATGTTCAGCCCGCAGTTCGGCCCCGCCACAGAAGAAGAGGCAGCCCCTCTCGACAAGATTGTTATCCGGATGCAAATCAAATCCACGGCGAAACCCGCGGCCAAGAAGACCGAAGACCCGGAGAAAGTAAAATCACTATTTAAGAAGTACACCGAAGAGCTCCAGGCAAAAAATGCCGAAGCCGCCGGAAAGTTCGCCGCGTTTTGGACGAAGCTCATGGAAATCGTCGGTGATGAGCCCGGCGCGACATGGACCATGCGCGACAGCAAGAAGTTGGGCCTCAACCCGGTGATCAAGGCCAAGAGTAAGAAGACCGAGAACTACGTGAATCTTGCCCACGTCTGGGGTGGTGATACCGGTCGAAACGATCTCTGCATCATGTTGATGAAGGCGTATATCTCCGAGCAGTACAAAGCCTTGTTCCCTGTTAAGAAAGGACATTATGGAACCGGGGATTCCGTCGAATTAAAGTACGCCGACCTCGACGGCAGC
>JBFIEP010000456.1:0-3013 GCA_041603335.1 Elusimicrobiota bacterium
GGCACCCGCCCAAAGCGGTGTGTAGTCCAGGCGTATCACGCCTTGAATGGCCCAGCGGGCTTCGCCGTAATCCCAGGGGCAGGACCCCGTCGCAAGACGCAGCCCCCACCCGGTGATGTATTCGACAATTAAAATTCCGACGGCGTAGAGTACAGCGCGCGCCCACCAGGGTTTATCTCCGAGAAGCGGGCGGCTGTAGAGGAAGGCCGGGTACAGCAGGGCGTAGATCGGAAACATCCAGATGTAGCTTTGTCCTTTAAGCCGCCACCCGCCGCCTCCGATAAACTCACAGACGGCCGTGAAGGCTACCTCCATCGCGACGCCGACACAGGCGAGAACAAATACGTTCACCGGAAGGCCTGGGCCGCAAAACCGACTTCGCCGCCGGCGGGGTCGGCGGCATGATCGTAATGGAGGGTATCGCCCTTCGCTTGGGGAAAGAGGCGTTTGTGAATTTCCGAGAAGGCGTAGAGCGCGCTGACGCCGCAAACCTTGCGGGCGTTGTTGTCGAATTGAACCGACTCTAAGAATCCTTCAGAATCCTGCGCTTCCAGTTTTTTAAGACTGACTTTATCCTCTCGAATGGTTTTTTCCAGAAATTCCCCGACGGCGGGCTCCCGGTCGCCGAAGCGCGGGCCGATGTGGGCGAAGTCGACGCCGGCAAGCAGGCAAATGCTCCCCGAATAGGAAGCGAGTAAATCGGAGAGGCGGTCGATAAAGGCGCGTGTCCGGTCTCCGGGGTCGGTTCCTTCCAGATCGTGGGAAGAACAAAGGATTGGGAGGATTTTGGGACCGTCTTCGATGCCGAGTCTTTGTGCGCAGTAGCGCAGGTAAACGGCTTGGAACTCGATGGAGTGTTCCGTGCGGTGAACGAGTTCGTCGGCCCGCGCATCAAAAGAAAGTCCGTCGCACAATTTTTTCGCGAGGGCTTCATCGGTGCGCGCCGGCCCGAAGGGCGTCCCGTAGTCTTTTGCTGTGACGACGAAGGGCGTCTCGGGGCTTTGGTGGGCCACGCCCAGGATAACGGTTAAGTCGGCGATCCCTGAGCGGAGGACTTCACGATACGCCCATGCATACGTCGCCTTCCCGCGGTCGAAGTCGATATGCGGCGACACGAGTCCGGTTAGGGGTTTTGCTGAATTCGCTTCTCCCGCGTTCCCCGGACCGATGGCGAGTGAAAAATAATCATTCAGATTCCCGGCGAGTTGGTCCGGCTGCTCCGGGTAGCTTCCGCCCGCCAGATGGGCAGGGCGTTCGGTGGCGGAACGGAAGGCATCAAGAACGGCCTGTTGGGTTTTCCTGAAACGGTCGTTATCCAGCAGGAGATTGTCATCCAGAACTTTAATGAGATCCCTAATCCTTCCCACGGGAAAGTCCTTGCCGCCAACCTGCCGTGAAAGGCGTTGGAGGGCCTCCTCCTCGGTGGTGTTTCCATCCAGGCATTCGGCGATTAAGGCGTCAATCAGGGAAAGAAGAACAACTTGATCCGAATAGCCGTCGTTGTCGCGAAGGGCCATGTAGGCCGACCCATTTTCCTCGACGGGAAAGGCGTCGATCGCTCGGAGGCGGGGCAGGGGCTCCATCGCGGAATCCTAGCATAGTGGTACAATGGTGGGGATGAAGACCATCCAACTCTTCCTCGCGGATCTCAAAGAGCTTCTCTCAAACCGCGAATTCTCTTCCCTGCGCAAGGCCCTCCGGCAAATCAGCCCGATGGATCTTAATGAAGGCTGGGACGAATTCTCTATCGATGAGCAAACCTTGTTGTTTAAGCTGTCGCCGCGTCAGAGGGCGCTGCAGCTGTTTGAAGAGCTCGATCCCGAACATCAGGAAGAACTTCTGGGTGCGTTGCGGAAGGAAGAAATCGAGGAATTGGTTGAAGATCTCGATCCGGCGGAAACAAGCCGTATTCTCCGCGAATTGCCGGTTCCCCTTGTTCGTCAGCTTGAGTCAATGCTGCGCAAGCAGGGAGACAAGGGCGAGGAAGTCGAGCGCTATCTTAAATATCCGGAGGAGAGCGTCGGCGCCTTGATGCGTACGAATTTCTTCTCGCTCAATTCGACTTGGACATGCCGTCAGGCCCTCGATATGATTCAGCGCGGTGTCCGGCTGAGACTCATCGAGACGATGTATCTCGATACGCTTTTCATTCTGGATTCCGATGAGCGCTTGGAAGGAATCGTCTATCTAAAGGAGCTTGTTGTTGCTCCGCCTGACATGAAGGCTTCTGAGTTGATGAATCCCGACCCGGTCGAGCTTAAGCCCGAGATGGATCAGGAAGAAGCGGCTCAAATGTTCTCCCATTATAAATTCGGCAGCGCGCCGGTGGTTGATTCCCGTCGGCGTCTTCTTGGGATCATGCTGGACACCGATATCGTCGAAGTTGTTGAAGAGGAAACCGAGGAAGATCTCGCGAAATTTGCGGGTACCACCATTGAGGAATTTGAAGAACCCACCGCAGTCGCTTCGGCGTGGCATCGTATGCCGTGGATGGCCGTCGCCGGGTTGGGTCAGATTATCGTCGCGGCGGTTATATGGGGATTTGAAGGATCGCTTTCCAAGCTCGTTGCGCTCATGACCTTTATTCCTCTAATCGCGGCGTTGGGCGGAAACGTCGGCTCCCAATCGGCGATCATTATGGTGCACGCCATCTCTTCCGGGGAACTTGAAGAAGGGGAAGAGGTGTCATCGGTCATTCGCGATTTTAAAGTGGGACTTATGCTGGGCCTTGTTTCGAGTTTGATTATGGTCGGAGTCTCGTATCTGTTTTACGGGGGCCGCTTTGGGATTTTGTTCTCTTTTGTAACGGGGTTGGGAATCCTTATCTCGATGTCGGTCGCGGCGACTCTCGGCGCGTTCGTGCCGATTTTCTTTAACCGCGTCGGGATCGATCCTGCGACCGCGACTGGGCCGTTGGTAACCACGTTGACCGATATTATCGGAACCGCCGCGTATTTGGGTATCGCGACGTGGGTTCTTCTTTAAAAACAAAAACAAGAACGGATTTTCTCCC
>JBFIEP010000457.1:0-3008 GCA_041603335.1 Elusimicrobiota bacterium
ATGGTATCCGGAGGACGACGCCCGAACGGAATACGTTCCCGGCTGGGCCGTCAAGGAATAAGCCCCGGCAGAATTGGCGATATCACTCCAATCGGAGTTTTCGACGATCCTAACAAGAGCCCCGCCGATCCCGATTGCCCCATCCGTAACATCTCCCGACATTTGGCCCGACAACGGATCCACGACGGGGTTCTCATAAACGTTTTCCAATTTAACGGACTTCCACCGAGAGTCATGCTGCCACATCACGTAAACCGTAACCTTCTTCATCCCGGTATCGGGATAGTTATAACCCAGCGACGAAATCAGCCCGTTATCAATCTGAGCCATCGAAACAAGCACCGCGCGTTTAAAACTAATACCGCCGATATTAATGACCTCTAAGCTGTAATTGGTTTCATCGTAATTGATCGGCGGTGAAAAATCATTATTGGTCGCGATCACGGTCGACAACGCAAGTTTGTAGTAGGAAAAATTTTTCAGGTTTTCGATTTTCTCTTGGGCCAGGTTCGTAGCCAGCGTTCCCGCTCGAGAAACGCGAATCGACTTGGTGATATAGGTGAACGCACCGATAAACCCGAGTACCCCAATACTGAGGATACTCATGGCTACCAGAACCTCAACAAGGCTCATGCCACGTTTCCCTAATATAGTCTTCATCCGGACTCAAACAACACAACCAGAATTAAGAGGAAACCCTTTTTGCGCCAACCGAATCAAGTATAGGGACCTATAGGATCAAAATCAAGGTGACAATAGCTAGTAACCGGGGTCACGCGGCGATTATGAAATGCTTTCATTTAGGCGGCATTTGATAGAATCAGCCCATGCTTACGGCACCCCCGATAACCCTGGCCTCTTCCTATAGGATCGTGCTGGAAGGCTGCTCTGCGACCGTTCTCGACGCGGTAAAACCGCTGGAGCGGGCCGCGCGCCGGGCCTGCGCAGAAGCCCGGCTAACGACCGTAGGAGAAGCCCGCCACCATTACGCGCCGCATGGCTGGACCCTCGTACTGATTCTTAAAGAATCGCATCTCGCGATTCACACCTGGCCGGAGCACGGTTCCGCCGTGGTCGAACTTCTAAGCTGTCGCCCCGACACTCCCGTCGACGCGCTTGTCGAAATCTTTAAATCCGAATTAGACGCAGCGCACGCCAGCGTCTCCCGAGATGAAATAAATGTCAAAAACTAAAGGTTTTTTTATCGTTCTGGAAGGTCCCGACAAATGCGGGAAGTCGACTCAAGCAGCGCTCTTAACCCGGGCCGTTTTAAACGCGGGCCTCAAGGCCATCCACACGCGCGAACCGGGCGGAGCCTCCGTCCCGTTTGCCGAAAAGATCCGGGAACTTCTCCTCGACCCCGATAACAACGTCCATCCCTTGTCTGAGCTGCTCCTCTATGAGGCGGCCCGCGTCCAGCATGTTGAGGAACTCGTGCGCCCCGCAATCGAGAAAGGGGCTATCGTTGTCTGCGAACGCTTCACGCTCGCAACCCTTGTCTATCAAGGCTACGCACGGGGGATAGATCCTGCGCTCGTGAAACGGCTGAATACGATTGCGACCAATGGTCTAAAACCCAATTTAACCCTCGTCCTCGATATTCCCGAAGCCCAGTTTAATTTGAGGGACCCGGAAAGGGATCTTGATCGATTCGAGCGCGAACCCGTTAAATTCCGCAAGCGCGTCCGGGACGGCTACCGCCGCGCTGCAAAATCCGAACCCCGAACGGAACTGATCGACGGAACAGGACCGAAATTCGCGGTTCACCGTCAAATTATCTCCCGCGTATCGAAACTAACCCGGGTAGACCTCACCCCCGTCCCCCTGGAACCCAATTTAGTAGAGTCATCCTCATGAGCCTCGACGGACACCCCCTCTGCGATAAGACCCAGGAATTCGTCCTTCAAAATATCCAGGGCGCACCGGATGCCGTCGAAGCGGCCTCCCGCGCCGCCGATGAAATGATCAGCGCGGCCGTTCGAAAAACAAAGGACAAGCCCGGCGCAATTCCCCAAGACGAAATCGTCCGTGAAGTCTGTCATGGCGCGATGAAGGGGATGCTGCTCGCCGATCTCGACTTACCCCTCGGAGCCGTCACCCTGATCGGCAGCATGGCCGAGGTCGCACAGGAAATCCATGTTGATCCCGGCCAATTGCTGACCTGGTCTCTGGAAGGGGTCGCCCGCCTGGCGTCCGGAGTCCCCCGTGAAAAAATAAACGAAATAGGGCAAGCAATAGACGCCAAATTTATGGGAACTGCCGAAATATTCCGTGATTTGTGCCGCAAATACAACCAGTGAAGCTTTCTGAAATCCTGGGACAACCCCGCGCCATCGGCCGGCTCCAAGACCTCGTCTCTTCACAGCACGTTCCTCCCGCATTATTGTTTTCAGGCCCTCGCGGCGTTGGGAAGGCTTTGGCGGCGCAGGCCTTCTACACCGCCCTTAACTGCCCGAAGCGTAAGACCGACAGCTGCGGAGAGTGCCCGTCCTGTACCGCCGCCGCTAGCGGTGCCGATGCCGATCTTCACCGCATAGACTCCGCCTACCAGGCCGGACTTCGGGGGGAAGAACAATCCAAACAACGGTCTATTCGAATCGACACGATCCGACACGCGATTGAGACAGTCAGCCTCAGATCCTTTCTAGGAAAATGGAAAGCGGCAATCGTTGAAGACGCTCATCTTCTGGAAATTTCCGCGGCGAACGCGATGCTGAAAACCCTTGAAGAGCCGCCCGCCAAGACCGTTTGGATTCTCACGACCCACCGTCCCGGCGATTTATTGGCGACGATTCGCTCGCGCTGTCAGACGGTTTCTTTCGGACCGCTTTCCGATGAAATTTTGGCCGGGATCGTTGGAGAGAAAGGAAAGAACGCAATTCCCCTTGCGGAAGGATCTGCCGCACGTGCATTAGAACTGATTGAAGACGAAGCGGAAAGTCCAAGCACGTGGATATCCGATCCCATGGGCCCGTTTAGACTCGTTGAAGCGCTTCCGCGGGAACTCC
>JBFIEP010000458.1:0-3006 GCA_041603335.1 Elusimicrobiota bacterium
ACAGCCGAAGCTTGATGTTATTATCTGCAACGCCGGCATTATGGCGCTGCCCAAGTTAGAGCAGGCCTTTGGAATTGAGCTCCAGTTTTTCACCAACCATATCGGACATTTTCTCCTAGTCACGGGATTGTTGGATCACCTCGCTGAAGGAGCCCGCATTATCAATGTGAGCAGTACCGCCCATCGCAAGGCACCGGCTGAAGGAATCCGTTTTGATGATCTCTCCGGCGAGAAATCCTATGACCCTTGGACTGCGTATGGTCAGTCGAAGCTCGCCAATATTCTCTTTACAAAAGAGCTCGCGCGGCGTTTGGATGGAAAGGCGGTTGTAAATGCTGTCCACCCGGGTGTGATCCAAACCAATCTTGCTCGCAGCATGAACCCGGCCGTACGTTTGGCGTTCGCCATCGCCAACCCGTTGTTTTTGAAATCAACGCAAGAGGGGGCCGCGACCCAGTGCTGGGCCGCTGTTCATCCGGATGCCGCCTTGCTCAACGGCGAATATATGGCGGATTGCGCTGTTGCTGTCCCTACGTCTCTCGCGCGGGACAAAGGGTTGTCGGAGCGCCTCTGGAAAGAGTCCGAGGCAATCGTCTCGCGGATTTAGACGAGGGCGATGTTTGCAAACGCCGATTCGCGGTCCAGCTCCTTTTGACGTACTGAGACAGCCGTTTTACGAAGGCTGTAGTCCACCGCGAATTCAGGGAGAATTTTTCCGGTTTTCGGATCAGTCATCCACACCATGGCATGCCGCGCCGGCAGCACGATTTTTTTAGGAGGGACGTAGGTTCCGAAGAGGATGTCCCAAAACGGAAACGTGACTCCGTGGTTTTTCGTCGGGGCCGCAAAGTGATGGATCATGTGGTGTTGACGGAGGAAGCGCCCAACAGGTCCGCGAGGCGGGTGGGTGTGCAGTCGTTGGTGTAGAAATTCATAGAAATGATAAACGGCGGAAAAACCAATGGTGAAGGAAATGCCTTGGGCCCAACCTGCAAAGTAAATCCCTAGTCCTGCGAGTGCAGAAGTGACGAGAGCCTCGGCCGCATATTTTTCATAGAGCGGTGCAAAGTAGTTAGGATCGGCATGATGGGCGAGGTGTTGGCGTGAAAACTCGTTTTTCCCCTTTCCTCCGTGCATGACCCAGTTGTGGATTGAATATTCGGCGAAGGTCCAGCCGATTCCTCCGAGGATAAAGGCAATCACAATCCCGATGGTCATCGTTTCCTCCAGGCTTTCTCGATATCCTGTTTGGATGCACCCCACCCGATAAGCAGTGTCCGCGCCATCCGGATCCCGTAATATCGGTTTTCCTTAAGGCCCTTTTCAACTTCCTGTAGTTTTTCAAGATGCGTGGCACCGTGCAGGGCCGCCCAATAGGCCAATGTCTTCTCCCGGCGTCCTCCGGGCGTTAGGGCCCCGCAGCGTTCGGCTGCGTCAAAAAGAATTTCAAGTTCTGCAAATAAGGCCAGCGCTGAAGGGGCTACAATTTTAAGACCGTCGCTGCCTTGGAAGCGGCGGGGATCGCCGACCATCAAGCCGAGAAGAATTGCAAAGCGGGGATGGGAACTCTCTAAATCCAAATAAAAATCGGCTGCTACTAATAAGGCATGGAGGGATCCGACCCTTCCCTTTCCGTCCCAAGATGTTCTCGCCTCTTGAAAGAGAGCGAGGACCTGGGACTGAACGTAGTGTTGGAGTTCGGCTAGGAGTAGATTCTTAGAAGGAAAGTACCGATACAGGGCGCCCGGCGTTAAATCGAGGGCCTGCGCCAGGCGGTGTATGGTCAGCCCTTCGCGACCTTCTTTTTCGGCCAGGCGAAGGGCCGTTTTAAATATTTCTTCTTTGCGCGCCAGGCGACGGGTTTCGACGCGACCGACCGTTTTGAGAGCCATCGATAAATAGTAAACAATGTTTACAGAACTGTCAACCGCCTAGTCCGAAGAATCCCTTAATTTTTTGCGCCAGAGTGAAATTTTTCTTTTTGGAAAGCTCCCCCGCATCGAGGAAGATGCCCCTGCATTGAGGGCAGGTTTCATATTCCAGGTAGGATCGCTTTGTATTGAGGCGGCAGCGGCATTTTGAACAGCGCAGTAAATGGGAGGGTGCTTCTAACTCGACTCCCTCAGGAATACCCAGATCAATCGATCCTGTGTTTTGAATTTTCTTCAGGGTATTTAATTCCCCGTCATCGAGCCAAAGGCCGTAACAGTTGCGGCATCGGTCAAGGAGCATATCCCCAACGGCTAATTGACGCATCCCGCTTTTGCACTTGGGACAATTCATTGATGGTTTCCCCCCTAAGACAGTTTTGGAAAAAACGTAAAGACGGTGATGATGTAGGAAATCCCGGTAATAAAAGGCCAGTACGAAAGTTTCGGAAGAAGGTTGTTGTTATAGGAGAGAATCTTGAGTTCCCACTTCTCTTCCTGCATCATGGCATCGGCGGATATTAAAAGCATCACCAAATACATAATGAGATAAAACCATTCCCCGTACACTAATGAGTTTACCCCTAACTCCGAACGCAGCCCAACGTGGGAAATGACCAGGACGAAGAAAAGTGCCGCTAAGTACGAGAGAACGCTAAACGCGTTCTCGCTCGAAATCAGAAGTACGCAATAGAGGAAGCACGCGACAACAAGGATGGGAATCCCGTGAGCGACGAGGGACGTAACCATCACCCGATGAACCCCAATGTTGAACAAAAGACTCGGAATCATTTCGCGATGTTCGGCCGTTTTTCTGCTTCCGAAATTCGCGTTGTAGGAATCGAATTCAAAACTAAAGAAGCTGTGATGAAATACCCAATTCTCCAAATGGATGTTGTCGGATAACCCGGGTTTTTTTATGGGGGCGAGGAATTCGTAGTCATCGAGATCCGGGACTAGCCAAACCCGTTTGCCGATTGCCTTCGGCCAAATTTGGATTTGAGCGAACTCATGATCGAGAGGGAATTTCGTGAGATTAAATGAGTCACGCAATATAACCCGGAAATTCCAGCCCACT
>JBFIEP010000459.1:0-3005 GCA_041603335.1 Elusimicrobiota bacterium
CATTTTCGGGTTTTATTCCGGAGGGGAGATCTTTCCGTTTTTAAGCCGGGTCGAAGAGATCGTGGATGAGACTCAGGAGCTTTCAGGGTCCCACTACCACACGACCACGGTGGGTTTTCTTGCGATCTCGGCAGACGGTCCATCCGAAGCGGTCGTTGTCCCCAAAAGATCTGCAGATGAAAATCACGACCCTAAGGAAACGGAACGGCTTCGGAAGTTGTTGGCGGAAAGCGAGGATATCCTCGATAGCACAGAGCGTTTCTTATCGAATATGAGCCGGAAGTCGTACCGGGATGGGGAATTGCTTCAGGAAAAGAACGAGCAGTTGGAGACCAAGAACGAACATAACGAAAAACTGCAGGGGGTCGTCCATCGCTACACGCCGCATGATATATGGAGCCAGCTTGGAGAAAATGTCTCCAAGGGCGTTTACGAATTGGATGATTCCGACGGAATCTTTACGTTTATGTTCCTCGATGTTAAAGGCTTTACGGCCTACAGTGAAAAACATACGGCGGCGGAGGTCGTCGCCGCCATTAATCGAATTTTTAAACCCGCCACTGATACCATCTACGCCTGTGGGGGGGACGTGGATAAATATATCGGGGACTGTATTTTCGCTGCGTTCCCGGATGCTTCCGCGGGAGTCAATGCGGCGTGCGGCATTATGAAGTTGTTCGAGATGCTGGAAGGGGAAAACCCGTTTTCAATCCGCATCGGAATCAATTCGGGGCGTGCCGTGCGGGCGAATGTCGGCTCCGATGCCCGGCGGGAATATACCTATATCGGGGATGCCGTCAATCTTACCCAGAGATTGGAAGCGAATTGTACGCCGGGAAAGCTGCTTTTGTCCGAAGGGGTTTATAAGGAATGCGGGGTGACTTTCTCCGCGGCGGAGTCAAAGGAAATCAGTGTGAAGGGGAAATCTGCGCCGATCGCGGTTTACGAATGCGAGCTTTAAGTCTGGCGATATTGATATCTCTATTCCTTCCGAACTGTTCCTTTTCTGTCGAGAAGAAGGGGACCCCTACTAAGGGGAAATCAAACGAAGAAAAAATAAAGGAAGCCCTCAAGAAAATCAAAGACCAAGGCATCGTTGATAAATCGGCAAGCAAAAAGACTCCCGCGAAGCCGGATAACTCATTAAAAAAACCCCCAACATTTGCGAATTCCGATGTGACGGTGCGGGTCATCGATGGTGTAGAGCATTACTTCTACGGAAAAAATGACGTGGGAGACGTCATTGCAAAGAACCGGGAACGTGTCGAGCAGATCGATCAGAAAATTGAAGATGTTCAATCCCGGCTAGCGAGTACTCAGGATAAGGCTGTACGTATAAAGCTCCTGAGATCGATCGACGAACTTAAGAAGGATCGAGGCGGGGCGCAATACATGATCGATAAGTACACCACGATTCTTAAGAATGCTGGGCACGAGCTTCCGGGGACAGACGCGGATGCGCCCCCGGGTTCTGTCGAGCCGGGGACGGGAGGGGCCCAGCCCAATTCATCGAATAATTCAGGAACTTCGTCTAATTCTTCGGAAAATACGCCTTTGTCTGAAGCCGAACGCGAAGAATCCGAAGAGGCCCGTGCGCGTCTTGAGGAAACCAATCTCGACTCGAATTTCCGTGACCAGATGTCTGAAAACAAGCCCGGGATCGGCAGCGCGTTAGGGAACGGGGCTGATCGGCTTGCCGCGTCCAACTTGCCCGACGCCATGGGACGGGGTCCGTCTCAGGGGCCTTCGTTTGCGCCCCGGCCCGGAGGGACGGGGAATGCGGCAAACCCCGCCACCAAATCGGATTTGCTGCTTGCCTCTGTTTCCGGATATGGGGGAGCCTTCAAGCGGCGGGGACTTCAAGCCGCCGTCGGACCGGATGGGGACGCCATGATATCCCGTAAGGATGGAACGGCTGCGACGCCCCGGGAGATCGCCCGGTTGCGCCGGGAAATTGAATCCGAACCGGAAGCGCTAATGAAGCGCCCGGATTTTTTTAAGGTGCTCCCGCGTGCCAGTTTCTCTCAATTGAAAACCGAGTATGGTTCCCATCAGGGAGAAGATTTTGCTCCCTTCCGGCATGTGGGCTTGAAGCGTGATTTCCGTTGGACGGAATCGTGCAAAAAGCTGTCGGGAAACTGCAATTCGAATTCCGCATCCCTCTTTTACAAAAAGGACGCCTTCGTCGATCCTGAGGATCTGGCGTCCATTCTGGATAGTATTGAAGCAGCCGAAGACGATCCCGGCGTCGATCCGAACGTGCTAAATGCCCGAAATAAATTAGGGCGGCGCCAATTCGATGGACGCAAGAAAACGGGATTGCTTTCCCGGTTGATGGGAGCTTTGGGAAACCTGACAGGTTATAGCCGGGGAGAGTCGGGGGGCGATGGGCTTGAAGTCCGCGGAGGCGGTGTCGCGCGCGCGGATGGAAAATCCCGTTATCCTGTGAACAGTGTGGAGTCCGATGTAGTTCCCCGTGGTGGTAAACGCCTTCCTCCCGAGGTCCCGGACCCGGGCCGCGGCGCGCGACGCATCTTGTTGTGGATCGCGATCCTTTCTGCTTCCGGCAGTTTGTTTATGTTTGGGTTGAGTCGTCGCGACCGCGAAGATTCCGACTAACGTTCTTCTACTACCTTATCGATAGCGGGAACAGCCGTTTGTTCCCAGGCTTCGGTCGGTGTATTTTTTAACGTTCGGCAGTCTGCACCTTTACAAAGTTCCGATACCGGATCTAAAAGAGCGGGCGTGCTGCGAATCTGTTCGCCGGCTTGAAGGGGGGACTTCTTGGCGGGTGCGGCAATTCCAGCGATGGGGGAGATGGGTGCTACCTGAATCGTCGGAGATTGAGGTTTGGCTAGACCAACCAGTTCGGGTCGAAGGAAGGCTGTTAAAGCAGCGACGCTAATGGCCGCTAAAATCCCCGCGATTTGTCTTGCCGATAGGTTTAATCCGAATTGGCTCATGGTCTTTTTCCTTAATTCTAAGAATATCCTTTTTTGGGGCTC
>JBFIEP010000460.1:0-2996 GCA_041603335.1 Elusimicrobiota bacterium
CTGGAGTGATGAATGCGATGGTACGACGGGCTCACCAAGAGCCACCAAAGCGGTCCGAAATTGATTTTTATATTGCTATGTACAACGAAGGTCCACGCAAACGGTGCCAAGGCGAGAAGTCCGGCCTTAATCGGGGGGAACTTAAAGAGGATCGCCATCGGAAGGGTTATCATCATCGCGGTTATAATGCTTTCAACAATGTTCGTACGTCCGGTCGTTGTCACGTTCACGTGTTCGTCCGAATGATGCAGGAGGTGCACTTGCCAAAGGAGTTTGTTTTCATGCTCTAGACGGTGGGTTAGATAGAAAAAGAGGTCATAAACCAGTGCCGCGAGAAGGACCGCGAATACATTCGCCCAGACACCGCTGAATCCAAGAGCGCTTAAATCTATGAATCCTTTTCCGAACAGCCGTACGAAGTAAGCCACGCTGACCACAGTCAAGGGTGTGAGGGTGTTCTCAAAGACGAACAGCACCACCGAGTGCGCTAGGTTCGCGAGCCGGTGCTTCCTCGGGATAACATCTGCTGGAAACAAGGTTTCCGCGATCGTTCCGAAAAGGAACATAAAGAAGATTAGCAGGAAGCCGTCGCTGCGGAGAATCGCAACTAAATCCAGGCCGTCTATGAAGTTACTCACGACGGGAGAGAGGGGGCGAAGCTACGGCGTGACGGGGATGAAGGGGGATTTTAGATCGCATGTATTAGCAACGATCATACCAATAAAACGAGGCGGATAAATCGGAATCAGGCCCGGGTGGGCCAAGCCTGGCCAAGCAAGGAACGATAAAGGACGGGGAAAACGACCAGGACGAGCGATGATGAAACGGCGAGTCCAAGGATTACGGCCCAGGCGAGCCCCGCCCAAACCGGATCCCCTAGGATCGTCATGGAACCCAGCATCGTGGTGATGGTAGTCAAGGCAATGGGCCTAAGCCGGGTTGCCGCCGCATCAACAATGGATTCGTCTAAACTCCCGCCCTTAGTTTTTAGGGAGTTTAAATACTCGAGCAAAATAATTGCGTTATTGACCGCAATGCCGGCAAGAGCGATGACGCCGATCATGGAAGTCGCCGTAAAATACTCTCCTCGAAGCCAGCCCAAGACCATGAATCCCGGAAAGACGCCGATGATGCTCAGCGGAATTGTCGACATAATAATCAACGGCTCCAGGAAAGATTTAAACTGCGCGACCAAGGCGCAGTAGATGATCATAAGCGCCACCAGCATCGCCAATCCCAAGTCCCGGAACACTTCAAGCGTTAATTCCCACTCACCCCCAAGGCTGATCCTGATGCTCTGCCCTTTCCCATCTCGATAGTCCGCGCCGAAAAGGCTAAATCCGGTGCGCTTTCCTTCTCCGTCAGCCAGTCGATAATCGTAGAGCTTACGGAGGATATCGATCCCCGCATAGGTCACCGAACGTCCGACCATTTCCCCGGTGACATAGACGGTATTGACATGGTTCTCCCGCCGGACGGGGGGACGGGTCGGTCCGCGTTCAAAGCGCACCAATCGTTTTAGCGGGACTTCAATCTTCACACTGTTGACGATCTTGATGCCTTCCAACGTCTTCTGGTCCACGCGGGAGCCCCGGGCGAACCGCAGGCGGATGACTTCCTGTTCAATGTTATCGCGATGGTGGAAAATCCCCACAATTTTCCCTGAATAGAGCGTATTCAGGGTATGGACAATCTTTGCGGGGGAGACCTTGGTCTTTGACGCCTGGAAGTGATCCACGACCGCTCGCAGCGTCTCCGTCTCTTCGGGCAGAGAGATGTCCAAATCCACAACGCCCTCTATGCCGCGGACTTCCGGGAGAAACGCCCGGGCCTCGCGGGCAATCGCGTCCTCGCTCCAACCTTGAAACCGCAGCAGCAAGGTCGCGAGGACGGGAGGTCCCGGAGGGTCCTCAATTAATTGGAGACCCACCGGAAGATCCGTCGCTTTTCGGAGAGTATCCTGCAGGCCTTCTCTCCAAGCCTGGACTAATTCTTCAGAGGTTTGCTGCCGGTTTTCGTCGCCCACGAGGCCCACCCGCAAGGTCGCCAAATGAAACCCGGTTCGCTGCGAGACGCCTTTAAAAAGTCCGTTAAAGTCGAGGATCGGGGGGCGACCAATATAGGATTGGACCATAACCGTTTCCTGCTTTCCCAGCAAAGCCGTCTCCAGGACCCGCGAGATCCGTAATGTCTCCTCAAGCGGGGTTCCCGCCGGAAGATCCATATACACAAAAAATTGGTCCACATCAGCCTTCGGCAGCATGCGAAATTTAACGAGGCGAACGAAAGGAAGGAGAGCCGAAAGCAGAAGCGCCCCGCCTACGGCCAACAAAACGCTGCGCCTGCCGCGCGGCGAGGAGACAACCGAGCGCAGGAATTTCCGATAGGCCTCCATTAAACGCTCGCCGAATTGGGAGAATTGACTGGTCGTCCCGCTTCCCTGTGCTCGGCCTGAAATAATGCGCGAGGCCATCCAAGGGTTAAACGACAAACTCAATATCAACGAAAAAATAAGAGCGGCGGGAACGAAGAACGGGATAGGGCCCATATAAGGTCCCATCATCCCGGTGATAAAAGCCATAGGCAGGAACGCGAGAACAGTCGTAACCGTTGACATAAACAACCCCGGTCCGACCTCGTCCACCGACTCCACGAATACGTCCTTTCCGGGCTTAAGCGTCCTACCGACCTTCCGGACGATATTCTCGATCACCACGGTCGCGTTGTCCACTAGAAGTCCCAAAGATAGGATCAAGGCAAATAGCGTGATGCGGTTAATATCCTGTCCCACGAGGTACGCCAATCCGAATACCGCGCACAAAGACAACGGGATCGCCATGGCAACCAGTATCGCGGCACGGAAACTTAAAAAAACGAAGAGGACTACCGTCACGATAAAAATCGCCGCGGCTAAATTCCCAAGGAGTTTATTGATCTCATCGCGTGCGGTTATGCCGCCATTGACAATGATTTCCGCGCGAACTTCGGGGGGGATA
>JBFIEP010000461.1:0-2994 GCA_041603335.1 Elusimicrobiota bacterium
AGAACGCTTCTTTGAAACCCTCGAACGGGGAGAAAAGGAACTTGCGGAACTTCTCAGCGGCGGGGCAAAAGCGATTTCAGGGAAGGCCGCTTTCAAGCTCTACGATACCTATGGATTCCCGATCGAACTTACCCGTGAAATTTGCGCCGCGAAAAATGTTTCGGTCGACGAAAAAGGGTTTAAATCGGCCCGGGAAACCGCAGTCGAAACAGCGCGCGCGGGCTGGAAAGGATCCGGACAATCGTCCAACGCCAACTATGATCGCCTCTTGGCGGAAATGCCCGGACTCCGCTCCGAATTCATCGGGTACGGCCATCTGGAAAAAGAAACACGCATCGTCGCGATTATCCCCGCACGGGAAAGTGCAAACCCCTCTGAACTCGCACCGGGGGACGAAGGTGAAATTGTCCTCAAGCAGACTCCCTTTTACCCGGAGGGCGGGGGTCAAGTCGGAGACGTCGGTTCCTTCATTGACGACGTCAAGGCCGATCGCGTGCTGGCGGTGGTGCACGACACCCAAAAGCCCAAAGAGAATCTCATCGTCCACCGCGTGACGGCGCATCGGACACTGCGCCTCAACATGCTCATTAAGGCCAAGGTCGACAAAGAAAAGCGAACCACGACGGCCTACCATCATACCGCGACCCACCTGCTCAACGAAGCACTCAAGCGTGTGCTGGGGGATGCGATTCGCCAGGCGGGCTCCTACGTCGCGCCGGACAAACTCCGCTTTGATTTCACCTACGGAAAACCAATGACGAAGGGAGAAATCGTCGAGGTGGAGTAGATTGTGAACGGTGCCATTGCCTCCAAGCTTCCCGTTGCGGCAAAGATCCATTCGGCGGATAAAATAGAGGCCTTAGGGGCAACCACTCTTCTGGGAGAGGATTATGGGGACAAGCCGCGATTTCTCCTCATTGCCGAAAATGGCTGGGACGATCCCGAGGAACGCTTCAGCCTTGAACTCTGCGGCGGCACGCATGTTGAGAATACCGGAGAAATCCAACGCTTCAAGATCACTAAGGAAAGTTCCGTCGCGTCCGGGATTCGCCGCATTGAAGCCGTTGCCGGCCCGGCATTGGAAGATCTCCAGCGTGCCGAAGAGGATAAAATCCGCGAGTCCCTTCGCATGGCGATCCTGAATTTCATCACATTGACCTCGAAGATCCAATCGGTCACCGGAAAACCTTACCGCGATGTGTTAAAAGACATCCCGGATGCCGATGACGCTCCTATCGAAGATATCAAGAAAATCCTTCCCGCGCTTAAAGCCCGGGAGAAGGATATTCAAAACCAACTTGACCAAGCAAAACGTGCAAAACTCATGCAGCAGGCCGACCTCGGGAAGGTTGTCTTGGAAATCGAAGGGACAAAACTGGCAGTCCAAAAATTTGACGGCACCGAACCCCAGGCTCTACGCGGTCTCGCCGACAAGTTCAAACGGGAACTTGGAACCGGCATTGTTTTTCTCGCGACATCAGACGATAAACGCCTCTCCTTTGTCATCGGGGTCACCCAAGACCTGATAGGGAAAGGAATCGACGCGTCAAAAATCGCCAAAACCATCGCGGAAAAACAAAATGGGCGGGGCGGCGGCCGAAAGGATTTCGCGCAAGGTGGCGGACCCGACTACGACTGGGAAGAACTCGTTAATACGGTTAAGGAGTGCGTGAAGACGTCTTAAGTTTTCCTTCACGCTCCAATCGCTCCAACCGCTTGAGCGAAGTCTGAATTTTCGCCAAAACCGCCTTTTCATGCGTCTCCATCTCACGCTGGACACTGCCGTTATAGACCGTACCGGTCTGCTCAAGGCCGTCCAGGACAGCGTGAAGAGACCTCAACCGGTCCGGAGGGTATTGGGCGAAATATCCTTTTTCAATATCGCCGGCATTTCCTTTATGCGCGAGACCCGCTTGATGAAGCGTATCGTGGAAACTTGAAGCGCCGAATTTTAGATATCCCTTCCTCAAAAGCCAACGAACCCCCTCATCAAACGAGGGGGAGGCGGTTAATCCCCCGGCATCAACCCCAAGACGCTCCGCCGCGGAAATGTATTCATCAAAGCGTTTCAGAAACTGCGGGAGTTCCTTTCGAGCGGCGCGTAATCGGGCGAGGGTCAAGGTTCCCTCGGATTCCCCGAAGGGATCTAAAACACCCGCGGCAATAAGCCCATCCAAGGCTTGCGGATTTGTTTTAAGAGAAAGACCCAACGTATGCACGAATGCCTTTTCCAATTCGTTCTTTAACTGATCCGCAATGGGAGATTCCGGTCCCTGCTGCAGGGTTCTTGGAGCCAAAACACTCCACGGATCAGTATTTCCCGCACGAGCCACCTGCCCGGCGGCGGCCTTTATGGTCGGCCAATGATTCATACCGAGGAACCCCGGCTGCTTCCCCCTCGCGGTTAGAGCAAACATGAAATCGAGAACCTTCTTCTGATATTCGATATCACCGGATCGGACCTTTCTTACCGCCTTCATCCGCTCAAGGAACATTTCCTTATCGGAGGCATCGTCGTATCGTTTAAGCCATTGACCCGCGGATTCCCCCGATAAAGCGGCAAAGGAAACATGTCCGCTTAACGGCCCCTCGGTTGGAAAATGTTCAATACGGAATGTTTCAAGAGCCTCAAGTGCAGCGATTAAAGCCCTGCGCCGAGTGGGCGATAGAGTTTCCGTCTTGGAATAATCCATATACGCGCCGTGACCGCTGGCCTCATACACATACCAGGAACCGCGTTTAAGAATTTTATCGATAAACGCCGCACTCATTTTCAACTTCTTAAGATCGATTCGCTGAAAATAATCACGATCGGCACGGGGAGTATCATAGGAGCTCATCGCTGCATTAAACTTCGTGATCGGAGCAAGGCCGGCCTCCCTCAGCTTTTTATAGAAACTCTCCTCGGGCATCGCGGTATTGACGGTATTTAATGCCTCGGCAACACCCTCGGCCAAAATGTCGGCGGGGGTTCCTCCCATCGGGAGATCATGG
>JBFIEP010000462.1:0-2990 GCA_041603335.1 Elusimicrobiota bacterium
ACGAAATAAAAATGCTGACAGCGGAACTCCTCGCCCAGGTGCGGCGAATTGAAATCAAAACCGGTCGTCTCGTCAACGAGACGTTCGCGGGGAAATATCTGTCGGCCTTCAAGGGACGCGGCATGGAATTTGCACAAGTCCGGGAGTACGTCCCGGGAGATGACATCCGCACCATCGACTGGAACGTCACCGCACGCTCCTCAAAAGTTTTCGTGCGGGAGTATCAAGAGGAACGTGAACTCACGCTCGTTGTCGCATGCGATTTATCGGGGTCTCAATTCTTCGGTTCTTCGCGCCGTTTCAAACGTGAAGCAGCGGCGGAACTATCGGCGGTACTCTCTTTCGCCGCTCTAAAAAACAACGACAAAGTCGGATGCCTCCTTTTTTCCGATGGAGTGGAACGGTTTATCCCGCCGCGGAAAGGGCACAAACATGCGCTCGCCATCGTCCGGGATCTGCTTGCATTTGAACCGGAGCGGAAAGGGACAAATATCACGGCAAGTCTCGACACGCTCAACCGGCTTCTACACCGCCGCAGCATTATCGTCCTTGTCTCTGATTTTCAAAGCGAGGGGTTCGAGAAGGCTTTCCGCAGAACCGCAAAAAAGCACGATTTAATTCCCGTCCTGATCGAAGATCCGCGCGAGACGGAAATCCCGGACCTCGGAGCATTCCTCGAATTAGAAGACTCCGAGACGGGGGATACGGTCCTTTTTGATTCTAATTCTAGATCCGATAGGGAACATGCCTCAAAAAAACGACGCACAGACCGCGAAACACTCGATTCACTTTTCACAAGCGCTGGCGTAGAACCCATCGTCGTGCGGACCGACGAACCCGTTGTAGATCCGGTTATTCGTTTTTTCCGACGACGCGCACTGAGGTTCCGGTGAGACATCTGATGCTTGCAGCGGCATTGACTCTCTCCGCTTCCGGAGCGGCCGCAGAGGCTTCTTGGCGGTGGACCGCCCCGGAAGAATCCATCCTTATCGGTGTGCCTGTCACGCTTGAAGCAGTTGTAGACCTTCCCGAAGGCTATCGCCTGCTGCCGATTCAAGATAAGCAATCCACGGGGGCTTTCGAAATTCTCGATATCGCGACAGAGGATGGGCGCGTTCGATTAAAAACAGCCGCATTTGCACTCGGGAAACAAACCCTACCCGCTCTTCGATGGACCTTACGGAATGACGCCGGAAAGGTTCAGATGGTTGAGAGCCCACCGGTCTCTATCACCTTGATCCCTCCAAAACCGGTTGAGGGGGAGGCGGGGAAACTGCGCGACATCAAGGAGCCGTTAGGCGCAAGCCTCTGGCCCCTTATCATCGCGTTAGCAATCCTATTCCTGGTCATTGGCGCAATAGGATATTGGTTCGAACAGAAGCGGAAACGAGGTCAACCCTCCGCCCCGCCGATTCCCGTTGATCCGCGCACCCCCGAGGAGATCGCGTTTCAGGAACTCGATGCTCTCGCCGATTTATCTCTTCCAGTCAAAGAATATTACGATCAGGTTTCTGACGTTCTGCGGGCCTATCTGGAACGAAGACTATCCATCCCGGCCCTGTCGATGACCACGGTCGATTTACGGCGCGCACTGGTACGCGCCGATGTCGCAGGAGAGACCCGCCAAGCAATAAAAGCCCTCCTCAATCAGTGCGATCTGGCTAAGTTTGCCCGCTACTTACCCAGCGAGGAAGAATCCTCACGCGCACGCGAAGACGCTAAAGACATCGTAAAGCGCATCGCCCCAAAACCAAAAGAAATAGAACCGGCGGCAGCGTCATGAGATTCGAAGAACCCCTCTGGCTGCTCGCCATCATCCCCGTCATAGCGGCGATGACACTGGCGCTCGGAGGGTGGCATGGCCGCCGCGCTGCGATTCGATTTCCCGGAGCGGGGAACCTGCGCAAGACTCCCACGTGGAAACATTTTCTCGTACGGGGGACATCACCCGTACTAACAGCGACCGCATTACTGCTCATGGTTATCGCACTCGCGCGCCCGCAAAAAATAAAACGCGAAGCCGCCGGCCCGACGGAAGGCATTGATATTCTCCTGGCTCTCGATACTTCGACGAGCATGAAGGCCATCGACTTCGATCCCATGAACCGCATGGGGGCGGCACGCAAAGCGGCGCTTGAGTTTATTGAGAAACGCCTCACCGACAGGATCGGGGCACTGGTCTTCGGCGGCGACCCGCTCTTAATGTGCCCTCTCACACTTGACTACGGGGCGTTAAGCTCGTTTCTCGATCAGGTCTATGCAGGAATGACCAACAGCCCCGGAACCGCAATCGGAGATGGACTGGCTGCCGCTGTCGACCATCTCAAAGACAGCGCTTCTGAATCGAAAGTCGTCATCCTTCTTACCGACGGCCGCAGCAACACGGGTCTCATTGATCCCCTAACAGCGGCTAAAACCGCGCGTGCATTCGGAATTAAGGTGTATACCATTGGGACCGCTAAACGCGGACAAGCCTACGTTCCACAGGACACCCCATTCGGACGACGCCTGATTCCGATTCCCGATGAACTTGATGAGGACACACTCCTCCAAGTCGCCGCCGAAACCGACGGGAAATACTTCAGGGCGACCAATGCTTCGGAACTGGCCGACGTTTACGCCGAAATCGACCGCCTCGAAAAAACGGAGTTTGATCGTCCTGAAATTGTGTCCTATACCGATCTGCTGTTTCCGTTTCTGTTTGCCTCGGCGTTACTGCTCTTAAGTGAATTCCTTTTAAGCCGCTCACTCCTATTGAGGCTCCCGTGAACCTCTTCCGTGAGCCTTGGTATCTTCTTGCCGCATTCGGCGCCCTAGGACTTGGACTTGCCGTCGCGTGGTGGGCCCGCCGCCGGCGCGAACGGCTTGCGGCAGCCTTCGCCGACCCCGTGATGCTGGAGCGGTTGTTCGATGCCAATGCCCTACGCACACGGTCCTGGATATCCGGACTTCGCCTCGCGGCGGTTTTCTTTTTGCTTCTGGCCCTCGCT
>JBFIEP010000463.1:0-2987 GCA_041603335.1 Elusimicrobiota bacterium
CCATGACACCAACGAGATTTTCAAAGATGTTTGCCCTGATCGCCGTCCTCCTGCTGGCCTTTGGACAAATCTGGGCTGCAGAGAAGACCGTATTTATCGGAACAATGTCTTTTGACTCCACAGAAGATCCGGGGATCGTGAGCTGCCCCAGGGGTGACGTAATAGTAGGGTGGCCTCCTTGCACGCCGGGAAGTAACTTCCATATGAGGGACCGCGTGCTGATCTTTGAGCTCAGCAGTGAACCACGAGTCACCGGGTTCATGACTCAGGTTGTCAACTGGAATTGGAAACCCTGCGGAATCTCTTAAAGACGCGCGAAAAGGAAATTTTTGAAGCTCTAGAGAAGGATCTCCACAAGTGTGAGTTTGAATCCTTTATCGGGGAAGTCGGCATCACGCTGGACGAAATTAATTACACCTTAAAGCATCTTGAAAGCTGGATGAAGACCCGGAAGGTCTCAACTCCCATCGCGCTGTTTCCGGCAAAGAGCTATTTGCAGCCCGAACCCTACGGCAATACCCTCATCCTGGCTCCGTGGAACTACCCGTTTCAGTTGGCAATCTCGCCGCTAGTCGGCGCGATCGCCGCCGGCAATACCGCAATCGTCAAACCCTCGGAAATGGCACCCCATACCTCCGCCATGATCGCCGGCCTACTAAAGGACGTCTTTGACCCGGCCCACGTTGCGGTGATTGAAGGCGGCATAGACGTCAATCAGGTTCTACTTAAGATGCGTTTTGATTTGATTTTCTTTACCGGCAGTCCGTTAGTGGGGAAACTGGTCATGCGGGCGGCAGCCGAACATTTGACTCCCGTTGTCTTGGAGCTCGGGGGGAAGAGCCCTTGCTTCGTAGACCAAGACGCGAATCTCCCGTTGGCGGCAAAACGTATCGCCTGGGGGAAATTTCTCAATGCCGGACAGACCTGCGTCGCGCCCGATTACCTGCTCGTCCACAGATCGGTCCGTGTCGAATTTGTCGAAGAACTCAAAAAAGCGATCACGAAGGCATACGGAAAGGAACCGGCGGATAGTCCGGACTATCCCCGCATTATCACCGAACGGCATTTTGATCGCTTGAATAAGCTCCTCGAAGGGCAAAAAATCATTTTCGGTGGAAACTCCGATCCCGCATCGCGCTACATCGCGCCGACCTTGGTGGATGCCAACGGCTGGTCCGATCCAATCATGCAGGATGAAATCTTCGGACCTCTGCTCCCTATTCTCGAGTTTCATGACCTCAATGGGGCGATCGGCAACGTTAACGCACGACCAAAACCGTTAGCTCTCTATTACTTTGGAAACGAAAAAGACCGTCAAAACGCCGTCTTGGAAAAAACGTCATCGGGCGGGGCCTGCATCAATGACGTCATTTCACATCTCGCAAACCCGAACCTTCCTTTCGGCGGAGTCGGGGAGAGCGGCATGGGCAGTTATCACGGAAAAAAATCCTTTGACTCCTTCACGCACGAAAAATCCGTACTGCGCAACTACAACTTTCCCGACCCTCCCGTTCGCTATGCGCCCTACAAGGGGAAATTAAGACTACTTCGCTACTTCATGGGGTAATGGGCGGCAGTCTTTTTGCAGTTCGTCAACCAAATGATTGATCACGTTTCACAACCACGCCCCCTTACGCAATCCGAGTTCCGGGAATTAGCCCTCATCCGTTTCTTGGCATGGAAAAGCTTGCCTGTGCTAGGCATGCTTCCATGGCCCTCTGCGGCGTGCGCTTCGTATTCCCTGTTCACCCTTTGGCGCATCATAATGGAAGAGAGCGTCATCCCGCCTCAATTGGCAGCCATTCCTTTGTGGGGCCACTTTCTTTTTTTCATCGCCTGTATTATGGCCCTGTGCCTCGCCCTATTCGCTCAAATGCAGTGGGAGCCCTGGATAGGCTCTGCCACGATTACTGACGCCTCGGAGCGGGTCCGTTACATTCGGGGAAGAAACCGCACAAGGGTCGTCACACACGTACTCACGGCCGAATATACGCATCAGGGAAAAACCTTTAAAACCGAAGCGCAGATACGTCCTAAGAGTTGGTGGAATTATCTTCTCCTGATTGTATTTAGGGCCGAGGGGGGAGCCGAAACACGGGAAGAACTTCATCAGGATTTTGCGGCCCTCAAAGGAAAACGGCTGCTGGTGATCTTTGATCCCGAGAATCCCGAAAACGGTCTCTGTCGAGGGGATGTCGGATCCAAATTCTCTCTTGCAAGCCTTTTTTAGGGTTTGATTTAAAAACCTTCGCGCTCTATACTAGGCCGAGAGGAGACCTTATGAAAAACCTTCCCCGTCTAATCCGCATTTCAGCCCCTGCGGCAATACTCTTAATCGTCACAGGCTGTGCAAAAACAGCGATCGTCTCCCGGCATAACGCCGCGCAAACCATTCCCGTCAAACATTTAGATACCCACGCCCTCACCATCACCAAGGTGCGGTGGCTGATGGAGCCGGGGTCCAAGATCGGTACCGTTTACGGAGGGATAACCCGCAAGCCCACAAAAACCATCGAAGTCAGCCAAAAGGTTATGGACGACATCGATAGCGGCATCAACAGAGAACTTGAGAATTTCTTTTTTAAAAAGGGTTATGTCATCGCCGGAAAGACGCCCTCGAGTGCGTTTATCGGAGCCCCGTTATTCCGCCAAAAAAATCCTCCAAAGGATCCCGCCTTGCTGATGGAGATTTCCCTTAAAGCGGTGGGAATTTCCGTATACGGTCTTTTAGCCGGGGATCGTTCCGAGGCGAATATTACCGCGGAATTCAGACTGCTTGATCCCAAAACAGAACTGGTTGTCTACGAAAAAACAACGACGGGAACCGCATACTTGCCGCGCTCAAATCCGAAAAATATTACCGCAGAAGCCGTCATCATAGCGATGGCGGAAGTCTTGGGGGACCCAAACTTCGTAAAAGCGGCGTCTGAACCGCGTCACATGCACAAGGGCGTTGCACGCCGTTCCGCTGCCGGGGGCGTCGTGTC
>JBFIEP010000464.1:0-2986 GCA_041603335.1 Elusimicrobiota bacterium
GCGTGCGATTGATGTCGTGGAGAAGGCGCTGGAAGTCTGCGGGAAGCCCGTCTACGTCAATCACGAGATTATTCACAACAAGTACGTCGTCGCGGATCTTGAAAAGAAGGGCGCGATTACCGTTGATGACCTGGATGATGTTCCGGACGGTTCGTGGCTGATTTTCTCGGCGCACGGTGTCAGCCCCACTGAGCATGAGAAGGCCTCGAAGCGGGGACTTAAGGTTATTGACGCGACCTGCCCCCTGGTTACCAAGGTTCACTTGGAAGCCATTAAGTACGCGAAGGAGGGCTATACGATCATCTTGATCGGGCACATTGATCACGTTGAGACCATCGGAACGATGGGAGAGGCCCCCGCTTCAATCAAGGTTGTCGGTGATATTTTCGAAGCCCAAGCCGTTGAAGTCGAAAACCCCGAAAAAGTTGCCTATCTGACCCAAACAACATTGAGCATCGACGATACGAAAGGAATTGTTGATGTCCTTTTAAAACGGTTTCCCAAACTGAAGGTTCCGCCGAAGGACGACATTTGCTACGCAACGCAAAATCGCCAAAACGCGGTAAAGTCGATTGAGTCTAAGATAGACCTTCTTCTTGTGCTGGGGGCGCCGAATAGTTCAAATTCCGTCCGACTGCGTGAAGTCGCCGAAGCGAAGGGGACCAAGGCCTATCTCATTGAGCGTGCTTCCGATATTAAGCCCGAGTGGCTCGAAAATGTAAAATGCTTGGGGCTTACGGCCTCCGCCTCTGCACCGGAAATTCTTGTTCAGGAAGTCATTGATCTCTGCTGCAAGGATTTTGGGGTCTCCAGTGTTATTGAAGACGAGACCGTAGAAGAGAACATGATTTTCTCACTGCCTTACGAACTCGAGCAGGTAATCAAAGGAAAGAGAGACTAGAGGCTAAGAACCCAATCCTTCGATTCTACGCAGGACTTCCCTGAGAAAGCCTGCTTCGTCGGTCGCGATTCCGCGACGGCGGAGCAGGCTTCTTACTTTGGTCTTATGTTTTGCAAGCGTGTCCTTTGGGCGGTAACCGATCGAGGCTAGATTATTCGCCAATCGGGAAACAAGAATTTCCAATTCGTTGGACTTGATTCGCTGCGGTCCTTTTGGGAGGGACGCTTTTTTTGCTCCTAGTTCGTAGCAAACAACACCGACCGCTTGGGCAAGATTCATGGAGAGTGCCCCGGCCGCTGTTGGAACAACAAGCACTCCATCGCAAAATTCTAAATCGACGGCTCGCAGTCCTCTCTTTTCCTGGCCAAATACAATGGCGTCGTTTCCCCCCGCTTTAAACCCGGGAAGCGAAGCGAGGCGTTGACGCGGGTCGCGGGCTTTCAAGCAGCTGGTTCCCCAAACCGTTCTCCGATCCGAAGTCGCTTCCTGGAGAGTCTGGAAAAGCTTCGCTTTTTTCAGCAGGTTTTGGGCGTCTGTCGCTGTAATCCGCGCTTCTTCCCAAACCGGCGGATGGGGCGAAACAATCCGGAAATCCGTGAATCCGAAGTTTGCCATCACGCGGGCAGCAGCTCCGATATTTTTAGGGTTCCTCGGGGACACGAGAATGATGGCGGGCAACTTCATCTTCCTTTATAATATCAATATGCAAGCAGGAAAATGGCTTCAGCCGCGTTATCCGAATCGGAGTATCTTTGAGAAGGATTATCCGAATATCGACACGAGTGCCTTGCGTGTCGGTTGTCCGGGGTGCACCGCCGACGTTAAATTATCCCGCAAAGCAACCAACGGACGTATTGGCGGATGGTGTGGGAAATGCGATCGGGGCGTAGCCGCTTAAGACCGAAAGCGCCGTAAACCTTCAAATAGAACAATCGCGGCCGAGGACGATAAATTATAGGAACGAATGTCGTCGTGCTTCGGGATGCGGAATAAGCGGTCGCTGTATTCCTCTCGGATTGCGTCAGGCAATCCGCTCGATTCTTTCCCGAAGACCAGATAGGAATTTGCCTTATAGGGGGCATCCCAAAATTCAGTTTTACCTTCTGCCGAAAAAAACAGCAGTGATGCCGAATCACCGATGCTCTCTGTAAAGGAACCCCAGTCGGCGTGTATTTTTAAATCGAGTTTGGGCCAATAGTCCAAACCCGACCGTCTTATTTGAGCGGAATCCAGGGAAAATCCAAGTTTCCCTACGAGGTGCAGGGACGTTTCCGTTCCAACGCAGGTGCGGCCGATGTTGCCTGTATTAAAATGGATTTCCGGCTCGACCAGGACAATATTCACTTCCCTTGCGTCATCCCCCAGACCGTGTCAACGTGAACCCACCCGTTGGCATCCTGCAGGTCCGACACCTCGAGCCATTCTCCCTTTCGGCTGAAAACGCGTAATGAATATCCGTGTTCCAATTCCCAAAGGACCTTGCCCCCGGGACTTTTGCGCAGATTTGCCATTTTTCCTTGAACCTGGACGCACCGGACATTGCTGAGATCGTCTTTGTGCATCCAACCTTCGTCGCCTTCAAAATCCCTTACCAGCCGCCAATCGCCTCGATATTTGACTATTTCAACGACAAAATATTTCCACATTTTCCAGGCGATTTTTGCTTTTTCCCGGGATTTTTTACGTACGTTAGCGGTTTTCCCTTTGACGCTCTTATATTCCGGCTCGAGGGCATGGGAACCGCACACTAAAAAGGAGAGGAGGCAAAAAATCGAGAAAAACCGTTTCATGCCATTATTATAGTGCTCACACCCTCCCGGCGCAATGTTCAACAATCTAGGTCCCTGGGCCCATACTTCGCGAGGCCTGAGGCCCCTGGGGAGTGGGTCTTGTGCGGGGCATGCTTAGGTCAGATGCCCCAATCGGGCCGGAGGTGGTGATGGCAAAATTTTTAGCGGCAGCCCTTTTTCTCTCAGTGGGAATTTCCCCTTCCGAGGCGTTTCAGGGAAATAGCCTCCCGAATGTCGGTTCTTTCCTGAAGAACCCGGTAAATACGGCCGACACCGGCGCCGGTGCCTTTCAAGA
>JBFIEP010000465.1:0-2975 GCA_041603335.1 Elusimicrobiota bacterium
AGCCGGGTTGAGACAGCTAAGACGGCGGTATCCGATCTCGATGCAGCCCATGCTTCCGTTCAAGAGAATTTGTCCATATGCCGCGAAGCGCGTTTGGAAGCGCATGGTGAATCGTCAAAATTGAGCGCCCGGATCGAAGCGTTGGAAGCTCTAGGGCAGAAGGACCCTTACTTTGTTGGAGCCCATTCTGTGGTCGATGCCGGTATCCCGGGGATTCGAGGGACGGTTCGGTCCTTAATCGAGGTGAACGACGAGCATCGCGCCTTGGTCGAAGACGCTCTGGGTGACCGTCTCTATGCGGTTGTATGCGATTCCCCCGCAGCAGCACGCTCAGGTGTTGAATTTCTTAAAACCTGTGCCGACGGACGCGCCCGTTTCCTCGTTGCGGATGCGCTGCCTCATGGCCCGTTTCCGCAGGAAGGCCCGTTAAGCGAACGCGGCGCTGTTGAAAACAGCCGCAACCTGCTTGAATTAATTCATTATGCTCCGCGCTTTTCGCGGGTCATGCGTTATCTCTTGGCGGACGCCTATGAACTCTCCGGTGATTTGTATTCGCGGCATTGGCTTTGCGGTGGTTCCCGCGATGGTGAATCGCTGCAGCTCGAGCTTTCCGATATTTCCACGCTTGAATCCAAGCTCCGTCGGATTGAATCCGAAAAGCAGATTCTCGAGGAAAAGAAAGTTTCGCTTGAGAGTGAACTGCTTTCCACCGAATCCTCGCGGGGTGATGCGCGTACCGCTTATGGTGAAGTGAAGGCCCTTTGCTCGCGGGTGGAAGCGGAACTCGGCGAACGCCGTGAGCGGCTTAAGCTTAGTGAAGAAGAGATCGCCGGCCTCTCCGCTCAAATGGAGCGCCTTGTCACGGAGAGCGGTGAGCTTAAGGAGCGTCTTACAACGCTTGATGTTGAGCTCGCCCAGGCGGGTGATGAAAAGACCCGGCTTGAAACCGAAAAGCTTCAGGCCGGTGAGCGGCATCGCGTTTTGGCGGAAGATGCGGCGCGTAAGCAGGCAACGGAGTCGGGCTTGGAGACAGCCGTTGAAGACCGTCGCCAACAGACGGAATTCCTCGATAACCAGCTCGGTGAACAGAAGTTGACGCATGAAACGTTGGTGAGGCAAATCCAGGGGCGCCGCGACGAACAAAAAGGCTGGATCGAACGTCTGGAAGAACTTGGCGCTACGGATCGCGCGTCAAAGGAAAGTCTCGACGGCTTGCGGACCGATTTGGCGGAAAAAGAACGTGCAGCCATTAATCTCGTTGAAAAACAGCAGGCGATGCGTTCTGAGACCGAACGGCTCGATCAAAAATTGCGCGAAGACAAGCAATCACTTGAGGCGGCGAAAGAAGCCGTCCATGAGTCTCAGCTTAGAACATCCCAGCTCACCACGCGGCGGGAAGATCTGCATATCCGATTGTCGCAAGAGTGGGAGTTGTCCTACGAAGAGGCGAAGGATAAGTACCAGGACCAGGAAGTCGATGAGGAGCGTATCCAATTCCTTCGACGCCGTATTGGTGCGCTTGGCAACATTAATATGGGAGCTCCCGAGGAGTATGAGGAGCTTACTAAGCGTCGAGACACGCTTCAGGCCCAAGTGGATGATATCAACCAAGCGAAGCAGGATCTGCGTTCGGTCATCCAGAAAATTAACGCGACGACGCGTGAGAATTTCCGGCAGACATTTACCGAGGTTCGTGAGAATTTCAGAAAACTCTATGCGGTGCTCTTTGAGGGAGGGGAGGCCGACCTCCAGCTTACCGACGAGGAGAATATGCTTGAGAGCGGTGTTGAAATTGTCGCCCAGCCCCCGGGCAAACGCCTGCAGAGTATTTCACAGCTTTCCGGCGGAGAAAAGACGCTTACTGCAATCGCTCTCTTGATGGCCTTCTTTATGGTGCGGCCTTCGCCGATGTGTATGCTGGATGAAGCCGATGCCGCTCTGGACGATGCGAACGTCGATCGATTCATCTCCCTCATTGAAGAATTTAAGGAAACAACCCAGTTCGTTATTGTGAGTCACAATAAGCGAACCATGGAATCCTGCGACGCCATGTACGGAATCACAATGGAGGAGTCCGGAGTTTCCCAGCTGATCTCGATCGATTTCAAGAAGGGTAATGAGAACAAAGGCGAGACGGCCGGACGTCAGGCGCTTGGGCATGGACCGTTCGCTCAGGATAAAGAAAGAGATGGCGACCCGGATTTGGACCCCCGGGGAGAAGCCGCAGCTGCTTAAAAACGCATCCTAACAACCTGATTTTGTAGTATACGCCTGTATGCGTTGGGGCGTTTTTTCAGACATTCATTCGAATATTGAGGCCCTCGACCAGGTTCTCGGGATTTTTGCCCGGGAAAAGGTTGATGGATACGTCTGCTGCGGCGACATCGTCGGCTATGGCTGCGACGTTAATGCCGTGGTTGAGCGCATAAGTAATCTTAAAAATATCATTGCCGTGCGGGGCAATCACGATCTGGCTGTTCTCGGCCGGATGGATCTCCAGTGGTTCAACGATCCCGCAAAGGCGGCCGTTAAGTATGCCCAGTCGGTCATTAAGCCCGAATTGCTGGCGTGGCTCAAGGAATTGCCGCCCCGGGTAGAACGCGATGAATTTACTGTCGTTCACGGGTCTCCCCGGAATCCGGCTGAAGAATATCTCGTGACAGTGCAGCAGTTTCATGATAATTGCACCTACTTTAAGACCTCCCCGTGTTTCGTTGGGCACAGCCATATCCCAGTCTGTTTTCTCATGGCTGAACCGGTGAGCTATGTAGAGCAAGGAACCCTGACCGATCGGCAGGAATTTCCCGTTCCCGAGTTGCACCGTGCGGTCATAAATCCGGGATCGGTGGGTCAGCCCCGTGATCATGAGCCTCGGGCTTCTTGTGGTGTCTACGACGATGTAGAGCGGAAATTCACGCTTCACCGCGCCGAATACGACATCGCCAAAACCCAGAAAAAAATCCTCGATGCCGGCC
>JBFIEP010000466.1:0-2972 GCA_041603335.1 Elusimicrobiota bacterium
ACCCGGCCGGGACGACCTTTGTTGTCGCAATCTCCTCGGGATCCGGAGCGAGTACTAATACCTTTACGGGGAACCAGACCTCGACGACCCTTAACACGAGCGCGTCTTTTGCATCGTTGACTGCTAATACCACCTACTACACCCAGGTGAAGGCGATCAACGTGGAGAATTTCAGTACCGCGTATGCAACACTCGCGAGCACGATCACTACCTCAGGACCGCCTCCCGGCTTGTCTACGACAACGCCGACCGGTATTTCTTCGATGAGTTGGACTTGGGGTTCGATTGCCGGAGCGATTAAATACATCGTCTATCAGGCATCGGATACGACGGTTCTCGACGGGAACCTTGCCGTGACAACGTACACCAAAACGGGTTTAACCGTGAATTCATTTCACGGCATCCAGGTCCAGGCTGTTACGGCTTCCGGTCTCAGCGCTTTATCAGATGCGGTGACCGGTTACACATTGGCTGATGCGCCTACGACTCTCGCATTTACTGGAGTGTTTCAGTCCTCAGCGAGTCTCACTTGGAATGGTGCGACCAACCCGGCGGCTACTTCTTACGAAATTCAATGGTGGATCGTTGGAGGCGCAACGACAACCGTTAGCATTACTAATGCAACGACGGGGACGGCCCCGAGCCTGTCAGCGGGAACCTCGGTGTTCCTGCAGGTGCGGGCTTTAAATGGTGATGGTGTCCCGACCCTCTTTAGCAATATTATCTCGACCACCATTAATGCCGCACAACAGGATATCGCAACGGGTGCAGCGGCGACGGTCGAATTTGACGGGGGGTCTGGTGTAAATACCATTATTATTCCACCCTCATCGTTTGACGTTCCTGTGCAGATCACCGTGCAGCTCCCGACCGCATCCTTGCCTCCGGCACCAACCGGCGGCGGTGCTGGAGCACTGCAAGGCCTCACCATTCCTACCGCTATTGAGATTGTTTTGGACTCAGCAGTGCAGCCGAAGAAGCCTGTAGCCATTACGATGTCCTACACGGCGGCGGGGGTCGCTGGTTTAGACCCGAGTAAATTAATCATCGCCAGGTTTGACACGATTTACCAGAAGTGGGTCCCCTTGGTGTGTACCAATGACACAACTACCAGAAAGGTCAGTTGTTTCACCGACCATTTCTCACTTTTCCAGATTATGCTCGCGGCGGCCTCTGATAGCCCGGACAAGGTCTTGGTCTTCCCGAATCCTTTCCGCCCGTCGCTGGGACATAGTAAGGTTACCTTTGCGCAGCTCCCCGAGAATGCCCGCATCCGGATTTACACCCTTGTGGGTGAATTAGTCAAAGATCTAACATCGAACAATGTAGGTATGGCGACCTGGGATGGTACGAATCAAAACGGGTCCGATGCCGCTAGCGGCGTTTACTACGTATACATTCAGGGTGCTGGACAATCGACTACTAAGAAGGTGGCGATACAGCGATGATGAGATCACTATTCATCGGCCTTCTCCTTTCCTTTACGGCTGTTTCGCAGGCGAGAAGCTTCGGCTCTTCGGGTGTAGGGACCGACGCAGGCCAGTTTCTTAAAATCGGTATCGGCGGTCGGGCAGTGGCCATGGGTGAAGCCTATTCAGCCGTTACCGATGAGGCTAGCGCTCTTTATTGGAATACTGCCGGATTGTCGCGCATTGAATCAAAGTCCGTAGTGTTTATGCACTCGACCTATATTGATTCCAGCTATTTTGACTACGTCGCTTATGGTCAGAACCTGGGGAAATACGGCGCTCTGGGCTTTGGGATTCAGTATTTTTCGGCCGGCGGCATCGAAGAAACCAACAATGTTGGAGTCGAATTTGGCTCCTTTACGCCAAACGACATTGCATTCACATTGGGTTATGCCTATAAATTTGAGAATATGGGCGCTTTGGCCGAGATTAATGGTTTTTCGGCAGGCATGAGTTTGAAATATGTCCGCTCTAAGATTATTGATACTGCTTCGACCGTCGCAGTGGATCTCGGGATACTTTCGCCCGCTTACTTCAATAAGAAGCTAAGCCTGGCTCTAACTGTTGCCAATATCGGCGGAAAATTGAAGTATGACGCTGTCAAAGAAGACCTGCCGCTCGCGATTCGGTTGGGAAGCGTCTACCATATTTCTGATCGCTGGCTTGCCGCTTTAGATTTGGCTTTGCCCGATGATAATTCCCCGTATGCGGCGTTAGGAACGGAGTATCTCCACCCGGTAAGCGAAACCCTATCTATCGCGGGGCGCTTTGGAATCAACACCCGGACGATGGGAGATATCAACGGGATAACCGGGTTCAACTTCGGTCTCGGCTTTATCTTGCCGAAATGGTCATTCGACTATGCTCTTGTTCCCTTTGGTGGCGTCGCCACGACTCACCGTCTTTCCGTTTCCGCGAAGTTTTAACTCCGCATTTTCCCTCTTAAACTATAAAATCGCTCCCTCTTTTCTGAGCAATTTTCGTTTGGTCGCAACGCCGCCCTTGCCGGAGTAGCCTGTCATCTTTCCGTTAACCCCGACAACGCGGTGGCAGGGCACCGTCGGGGCAAACGGATTTTTCCCCAGTGCTTGTCCTACCGCGCGCGCTGATTTCGGCGACCCGATTCGTTTGGCAATCCAGCCGTAGGTACGAACCTCTCCTTTCGGGATTTCGGCACAAGCCTTCCAGACCTTCTGATAAAACGGCGGGTGATCCGCCATCTTCTTTAGGATACGGGCGGGAAGTTTACTTTTCATGGAGCAGCCTCTTTTTGCGGCGGGAGCGATTGAAGGTAATGGCGAAGCGGTGGGCCTCGTCGCGTAATTGCTGTAAAAGGTGGAGCGCGGCGCTGTTGGCCGGAAGTTTGATCGATTTTTTTCGACCCGGCATAAAGACCTCTTCCTCGCGTTTGGCTAGGGAGGCGAGAGGTACTTTCGCTCGAACGGTTGCGAGGGCTTTGCGCGCCGCTTCTAATTGGCCTTTTCCGCCGTCGACCAGGACCAG
>JBFIEP010000467.1:0-2972 GCA_041603335.1 Elusimicrobiota bacterium
AACGCCTTAATGGTTCGATCGTATGACGGCACTTACCGCATCACACTCGGTGCAAAAAAAGAGATTCCGGCGTCTCTATTATCAGAAACCTTCACTGTTTCGGCCAAAGCGCCGGCGGGGACGGGATGGATCAGCCAAGCGACTTCAAAACCCCTGGCCGTACAAGGGGGAAAGGCAGCCGCCGATAGCCCCAGGCCGACTGCACCCTCTCCCGGGGGAACCCGCATCGACTACGAGGGTATCCTTGCCGACGCGCAAGGAGAACCAAAATCCGGAACCTATCTGCTCCGATTTAAAATATTTCCGGGAGTCTCAGGGGGGAAACTCGCGTGGGAAAGCGCCCGGTATGTCCGCATTGAAAATGGGCGCTTCCGCGCCGAACTAGGGGAAACAACTCCCCTGCCAACGGATACACTTCGCGGAACCTACCGGATTACCGCGGCCCCGCCCTTGGGACTTGGATGGACGGCTAAGGCCTCGGGGGTTCCCGTCGTCCGGGGGATTTCCCCGGCTATCCCCACCACCTCAGGAGAAGCCGCGTCTATAGCTCTCAAAAAAGTCCGGGAAGAGGTCCGGGTGGTGCGTGAAGAAGCCAGAAAGGCTAAGAAACTCGTTCAGGATCTAGAGGAGCGAATGATTCAAAGCGGGACGGGGAGGGATTCCTCACACCGCAAAAGCCGGGTTTACGTTGTAAAATCCGGCGACACGCTCCGGACAATCTCCAAAAGGGTTTTTGGCAGTGAAGACCGCTGGATCGAGATCTACCAGGCCAATCATGATCGTGTTCTTCGCGGGGGAGAGGTTGTGAGCGGTCAAAAACTGCTCATTCCGGCCTCTGGCGGAAAGCGATGAATACGTATTTCTGTAACAAACACAGGGTATAATTTAAGGTAGGATACGCCGATTCCGCAAATTCGTTTAATTCGCGGGTCGGTTTTTGCTGTGCCTGATTTGAGCTTAAAATGAGCCACACAATTTTAAAAACGATTTTCATCACGGTTTTTTTCGTTTTTCCAAGCCTCTCCTATGCAGCGGGACTTGAGGTCATCGGTTTTTCAGACAAGGTGCGTTTGCGCGTCGACGGCCGGGCTATTTCACTCGATGCCGGTTCCGCCGCATTTACCATCCCTGCGGGTGCCCGCACAACCATCCTTGCGGGGGACGCAACCCTCCTTGCCGAAGGTGCCATCATAAGCGTAGACGCGGGAGACAGCTTCCTTTACGTCGCAGCCGATGGTCCCGGACAATTACTTGTACAATCCGGCAGCGTCATGGTCACCCCTTCCGGTGCTGCCAGCTACAACGTTGCCGCCGGAGAATTCGCTCCGTTAACCGGGGCCCCAACTCCGACACCAACCCCAAAACCTGCTCCCGTTGTTATTCCGACTCCCGCACCGGAACCTGTCGTAGAAAAGCCTGCGGTGGTCCCGACACCCACGCCCGCAGTAGCCGCTGAGGCTGACGCAGAGGAGGGGTTTGATCCTTTAACAGCACTCGCCTCGGGCATTAATAAACTCGCCAAATTTAAACGTCCGAAGCTGAGCCTCACCATTGAGATTCACCCGCATTATAAACTGACGGAAACCTACGACACGAATATCTATCTCGTCCCTCCCGATCGGGCCAACGGAATTAAATCCGGCGGCGGGGTCCTTAGTTCTTTAATTACGACGAACAATCTGGGAGCGCGCGTCAATTTTCCTTTCAGCAAACGGGCAAAACTCACCTTCCTTTACGACGCCTCGGTCATCAATTACGGAACCCAGCCTAAAGCCAATAACGCCTTCAACCAGAATCTCCGCACCGATTTTACCCGCCAGGCGCGGCGGGGGACCGCATGGAAGATCTGGGATCACTACATCAACACCGAAGACCCTGCTTTCAGCGAACTCGTTACCCGTTCCCGTCGTTTTCAAAACACAATGGGCTTCGAATACGATTACACCCGCAGCCGAAGCCTGTTTTTCCGGCCGCGCGTCACCCATGTGGTCCATAAATATTTGAGCACGTCGCTTGCCGCTTCACTGAATCGGTATGAATCTCTATACGGGCTGGATGTCGGCTTTCGCTTGAAACCCACAACGCGTATCTTCTTGAATTACGGACGGGAAATCATCCACTACAACGCCGGCAGAACCGCGCACTCTAAAAGCCACGCAGTCGGACTTGGCATGGAAGGAAACCTCGCCCCCCGCGTGACCGGTAAAATAAATATCGGAACACGATTTCGACGATACGACATACCGCTTGTCCTGGGTGTACGCCAGTTTAACACTCTCACCACGTCCCTCAATTTAACCTACAAACCCTGGCGCCGCTTCACAACGCGATGGGGAATTTCCCGGGCCCTGAATGAATCTACTTTTGGGTTAAACCGGTACTACATTGCCAACCGCGCGTCGCTCGGTTTTACCCATGCGTTTAGAAAACTCAGCCTCTCGATGGACGGCAGCTTCCAAACAGACCGTTATCCTGAAACAACCAAGATTGGCAACGTGTCTAAAAATCGGCGGGATGACACCTACAACGGAAGCATCTCCGCCAACTACAAGCTGCGCTCCTGGATGGATGTGGGACTATCGTATACGCGCGCCCAGCGTCATTCGGTCTTTGTTGACTCCTTCAACTATGACAATGATAAAACGTCGCTGACCTTAAAAATGGCGTTTTAAGCGCCTCTTAATAATGTCGCATTATGTCGCATTTTCCTAGCTTTTTTGGGTTCCCTCTGTTATCATGCTTTTGTGCTTCGCCGATGGTCGACGATTTCCGCCGTTGCGTTGTTTGCAGCGACACCCGCGTTGACTGCGACTCCCGAATTCGGGACTCTGCGGCGCGTACGTGTCTTAAAAGGCGGCGTCCGGATAGAATTGTCCCGCCGGGTTGAAACCTCTGTCTACACGCTCCTCAATCCATCCAGACTCGTTATCGATCTAGATCGAACCCGGCACGCGGGTCCCGGGGGTTCCTGG